>JBEATZ010000274.1:0-5747 GCA_041161695.1 Planctomycetota bacterium
GCAAGCCCGTGCAGGTCACGGACCATCCCGGCGGCGTGGCCAACGCACTGTGGTCGCCCGACGGCAGGAAGTTCCTCTTCACTGCGGACGTGCAGGTGGATCCCACCACGCTGCAGCGCCACCCCGACCTGCCCAAGGCCAACGCGCGCATCCACGACGACCTCATGGTGCGGCACTGGGACAGCTGGAAGGACGGCACGTACAGCCACCTCTTCGTCGTGGACGCCGCCGGCGGAAAGGCCCTCGACCTGATGCCCGGTGAGCGCGTCGACACGCCGCTGAAACCCTTCGGCGGGGTCGAGCAGCTCGCGTGGGCGCCCGACTCGAGGTCCATCGTCTACACCGCGCGTCGCGTGGCCGATCCGGAGGCCAGCACCGACAGTTCGCTTTGGTCGGTGCCGGTCGACGGCGGCGAACACCGCAACCTCACGCCGGACATGCCCGGCTACGACCAGGAGCCGCTGTTCTCGCCGGACGGGCGGCACCTGGCGTTCCTGAGCATGGCGCGCGGGGGCTTCGAGGCGGATCGCGTGCGTCTCATGCTCGTGGACCTGAAGGACGGCAACCGTCGCGAACTGGGCGCATCGCTCGATGCATCCTTCGGCGGCCTCACGTGGGCGCGCGACAGCAGGTCGTTGTTCGCGATGGTCGAGACCCTTGGCACCACGCAGGTGTTCCAGGTGGGCCTCGACGGCTCGGTCCGGCAGGTCACGAAGGGGCGCCATGCCGTCACCGACCTCGAGGTCGCGCCCGATGGCTCGCGGCTCCACGCGCTGGTCACGACCATGGAGCGGCCCGCGGAAGTGGCGGTGGTGGACGTCCAGACGGGCGGCATCACGCGCATGACCGACGAGAACGGCCCGGTCTTCGCGGCGCTGGAACTGCCTTCCGTGGAGGAAGAGTGGTTCGAGGCCACCGACGGGAAGCGCATCCACGCGTGGATCGTGAAGCCGCCGCAGTTCGACCCGTCGAAGCGCCACCCCTTCCTCCTGTACTGCCAGGGCGGCCCGCAGAGCATGATCGGGCAGGGTTTCAGCTTCCGCTGGAACTTCCACCTGATGGCCGCGCGCGGTTACGTCGTGGCTGCGGTGAACCGCCGAGGCCTGCCGGGCTTCGGCCAGCAGTGGAACGACCAGATCAGCGGGGACTGGGGCGGTCAGGCGATGCAGGACCTGCTCGCGGTCACGGATGCGATGCAGCAGCGGCCCTACGTGGATGCCGCGCGCAGCGCTGCCGTGGGGGCCAGCTTCGGCGGCTACACCACCTACTGGTTGATGGGCAATGCCGGCAGCCGGTTCGCGGCGATGATCTCGCACTGCGGCGTGTTCGACCTGCGCAGCATGTACGGGAGCACGGAAGAACTGTTCTTCGTCAACTGGGACCTCGGCGGGCCCTACTGGGTCTCACCCGAGGTCGCGCGCGACTACGAGCGGTTCTCGCCATCGTCCTTCGTGAAGAACTGGAAGACGCCCCTGCTCGTCATCCACGGTGAGCGAGACTACCGCGTGCCCCTCGAGCAGGGCCTGCAGGCCTTCACCGCCGCGCAGGTGCAGGGAGTGCCCTCCCGGCTGGTCACCTTCCCCGAGGAAGGGCACTGGGTGATGCGCCCGCAGAACGGCGTGCTGTGGCACCGCGAGTTCTTCGGCTGGCTCGACCGCTGGTGCGCTGCGAAGTGACGGTCGACCCGGGACGCGCTGCAACCCGCGCGTGTCCTGCCCTGTGCACCCCGCCGAGGCGGCCGGCGATCAGCGCGCGTACTGCGCGGGCGTGCAGTACTCCCACTTGTCCCAGGCGTGCTGGCCCTGGTTCCACGGGCCGCGGATGAGGCGCGCGAAGTGCTCTGCCATCGCCGCCGCGTCCTCGTCCATCGTCACCTCCGCGAGCAGGTGCAGGCTGCCGGTGAGGAACTGGTGCGCCCCGCCCAGCGGTGAGGTGCCCCAGCGTACGCCGATGCCGGGATCCGCGTCGAAGGAGTCGGGTGGGATCGGCTGGCCCTGGTACTCCACGGGCACGTGGTAGCGCAGGCCGTTCGCCACGAATCCGTGCACCGGGTCGACCACGTTGGTGACCCAGCCGTAGGCCACGGCATGGGGTGCGCACTCGGCGAGTTCGAGGAACAGCGGGTCGCCCATCGTCAGGAAGGCGCCCACGTAGCCGTAGACGAACGCGGCATGCTGCCACGGGGCATAGAACCGATGCGGCATCGGGAACGTGGTCGCGGGATAGTCGCGCTGGAAGCAGATCGCCCTGCTGGGGTGTGCCTTGGGCCGTTGTGCGTCGACGACCTCGCGGGCGCGGCGCAAGGCGTACTCGCGCATGGCGGGGTCGCCCGTGGCGAGGTGTGCCTGGGCGAATCCCTGCATGCACCACCCTTCTGCCCGGACCGCCTGGATCGTCGCCGTGTAGAAGGTCGCGAGGCGCATGGTTGCCTTCAGGGTTTCACCCCACTGGCGCAGTTCTTCCTGAGCCCACGCGTCTCCCGTCACCGTCCAGTAGTCGAAGAGCAGGTCCGTCGACCAGTGTTCGATGCTGTAGTGCTCCCAGCCGTGCGCACGCCCGTAGATGGAGGGCGCGCGCGTGCGGTGGGCGGCATGCGGGTCGGCTGCCCAGAGCGCCCGGCGACCCAGCGACTCCGGGGCGTAGTCCCGTGCGCCCCTGCGCGGGATCGGCACGCCTTCCCAGATCATCAGGTTGTCCTCGGCGCCGACCTGCAGCCCGTAGAGGTGCACGGGTCGCAGCGCCTGGATCCACGCCTTCTGCTCGAGCTTCACGAGCAGGCGGTGGTGGTCCGCCTGGATGGCGTGGGCGAACTCCGGAGAGAGCGGCCCGTTGCGCGGGGTGCCGCCGGTGCCCGCGACCTGGAGGTCGCCGTGGTTGCCGAACGGTCCGAACTGGGCCTGCGCGAGCCACGAGTAGTACTCGTGCTCGGCGCGCTGCCATGCATCGGCGGGTCCGGGCAGCGGGCCGCCCACGAGCCCTGCAGCATGCGTGCGCTGCCACGCCTGCTGCGTCGCCAGCGGGATGCAGCTCCACTGCGCCATCAGGCTCGCTGTCTGCTGCAGCGCGTCGACCGTCGCCTGGGGTGTCCCTGCAGGCGCGAAGCCGACCACGAAGCGCCAGCGCTTCGTCTCGCCGTCGTCGAGGTAGGTCGATGCAAGGGTCGGCATGCCGAACCAGGGAGCCTCCATCGCCTCGGGTGCGCCGATGCCCTCCGAGGTCGCGCGGTACGCGTGCACGATCGGGCAGCCGCGCACGAGGAAGCGCGCCTCGTTGCAGTCGATGACGCCGAGCGGCCGCAGGTTCGGGTCGGTGTTGCCCGCGGGGATCGCGTCTGCGCCGAGGTAGTCGTTGCCGAGCACCCAGTCGACCAGCACGAGCGGCGAGTCGCGGAAGTCGGTGACGTGGAAGGTCGAGGAGAGGAAGTCGCGGCCGATCCCGGTCTGTGCGGCAACGGCCGTGTGGTACGTGCGCCAGCGCCGCACGCGCACGAGCGGAGACGACTGCAGCAGTTCCCCGTCACCGGTGGCGGTGCTGCGGTAAGGAACGTCGAAGGTGTCGCGCACCTGTGCCCCGATGCCCCAGCTGCTGCCCATCGGTTCCACCCAGGGATGCGGGGTGAACGCACCCGTGAGCGCTGGTCGGGCATCGCTCACCCGGAACAGCCGCCAGGCCCACGCCCCAAGGGTCGTGGTGAACTGCGCCTGCCCGATGCGCACCGAACCATCGGGCCAGCGCTGCAGCACCTGCCAGGCCGTGGTATGGCCGTCGACCGACAACTGGTCGAGGGTGGTGTAGGCGCCGCGAGGGAAGGGCACCGAGGCGCGGAAGGTCTCGGTGCGCGGCGCAGGTTGTTCGTTGCGGATCGTGAACTCGAGGGGCAGCCCCAGCGGGTCGCCCTCCACGAACCTGCCTGCCGTGGCGCCGCGTTCCCCGAGGGCGAGGTACCTGCCCGCGGACTGGGCCGTGCCGGGCAGCGCCCCGAGCCCCACGGCGAGGGCAACGAAAAGCACGCGCAGTGCGGCTGGCATCAGGAAGGTGGCAAGGTCCATGGTGTGGAGCGACGGACGAGGGACCGGGACGTTGTCGCCGATTTGCCGTGGGTCGCAAGCTGCCAGCTTTTCCCGGGCGCGCCCGGACACCCGGCGGGCGGGTTGCGCCTGACCGGAGGTTTGGCTTCTTGGCCCCGCGCGCTTGAGCCGCACCCGGCACGCGGAGACGATCGGTCGCATGCGGTGGGTCCTGATTGCCTCGTTTGCGCTGCTCGGCGCATGTGAACTTCCCCCCAAGCCCTGGTCCCCGGACGTGGACGCGGTGGTGGCGAGCGGGCGCCCGGAGGAACGCGAGACCGTGGTGTTCCTCGCGTTGCCCGGCCGGGAACTGAGCGACCGGATGGAGAAGGAGGTGCTGAAGAACTCGGCCGTCGAACTCGCACTCGATGCCGGTCGGTTCCGCACGGCGCGCGTCGACGCATTCGCGCGTCAGGACCTGTACGCGTCATGGGTCGGCAGCGGAGAGGGCATGGGCATCGCGGTGCTGGACACGAACGGCCGCTGCTACGCCGCGCGTCCCGGTCCCCAGGACCCGCCCGAACTCGAGGCCTTCCTGCGCCTCTGTGCCTCACGGCGTCAGCCGCTGGTGGTGGCACAGGGCCTGCTGGACGCCCGCCCGGACGACCCGGATGCCATGATCCGGCTCGCCGAGATCTTCCTCGAACTGGGGGCACGCGTGCGCGCCGAGCCGCTCCTGCTGGCTGCTGCCGAACAACGTCCGCTGCGCGTGGCGCCGCTCATGGCGTTGCTGCACGGCCAGGACGGCCGCCTGCAGGCGGCGCGCAAGTGGCTCGAGCGGGCTCCCGCCGGTCCCCAGCGCGACGTGATCGACGGGTACCTCTGCTACAAGGAGCGGCGCCACGAGGACGCGATCACGCTGCTGCGCGGCGCGCTCGCGCAGGGTGGCCTGCCCGACCGCGAGAACCAGCGCGCACGGCTCTACCTCGGCAAGGCCCTGCAGGAGACCGGCCAGAGCGCGGAGGCCCTCGCGGTGCTGCGCAGCCTGCTGGCCGAGGCGCGCGGCACGGTGTTCGCCGGCGCCGCCGAGCACACCATCGAGCACATCAAGAACCCCAACCAGGGCCACACCCACTAGGTCGCGCCCGGCCGAGAACCTCCATGCTGCACCTCCTCGCAAGCCTCGCGTTTCCCTTGCTCGCCCCCGTCCCAGCGATCCCGCAGGATCCGCCCGTGCCTCCGGGCGAGGCCGTGCCGGCGCAGGCCGCCGCGGCTGCGCCAGCTCCGGTGGTGCTGGGCGAGGGCGCACATCGCTACCGGTGGGTGGCGGACTGGGGCCGTCTCGAAGCCGGCAAGGAACTGGGCAACACGCACGGCTGCATGGTCGTGGACGGGTCGGGGCGCATCCTTGCGAACACCGACACCGACCAGGCGATCGTCATGTTCTCGCCGGCAGGCAAGTTCCTCGGTGCGTTCGGCAAGGACTGGCGCGGCGGGCTGCACGGCATGACGCTGCGCAAGGAGTCCGATGGTGAGTGGCTGTACCTCGCGCACTCGGGACGCAGCGAGGTCGTGAAGTGCTCCCTCGACGGCAAGGTGTCGTGGACCCTCGGCTGGCCGCAGGCGTCCGGCATCTACGCCAAGGAAGGCGAGTACCACCCGACGGCGGTGGCCGTGGCGCCCGACGGCCGCATCTTCGTGGCCGACGGCTACGGCAAGTCGTGGATCCACCTCTACGAC
>JBEATZ010000277.1:0-8375 GCA_041161695.1 Planctomycetota bacterium
CCCCCACCAGCGAGGGCTGGTTGGGCACCGGCAGCGGGTACAGCGCCGTGCCGGCCGCATCCGCCTGCACGAAGGTGACGGCCGCGGTCGTGGGGTCGACGTTGACCGTGATGCCGGCAAGCGGCACCGCGGCCTGCGTGAACGCCTGCAACAGGAAGCCGCCGGCGTTGGCCGGGGCGTTGCCCATGACGAAGCCGAACAAGCCGTTGCCGATGCGCGGTTCGCCGTTGCCGGCGAGCAGCGGCGCGCCGCTGCAGCCTGCGGAAGCGATGCCGTAGGGGGCGGCCAGTTCGTCGGCGTTGCGCACGCCGTCGAGGTCGCGGTCGAGCGCCATGCGCGTGCCGCTGCCCGGCGGAACGCCGAGGAAGGTGAGCTGGGCGTTGCCCTGCTGCGCCTTCACCTGCAGCTGCGCGAGCGTGAACGGCCCTTCACCCGTGCGGTCGGTGGTGAAGTCACTGGTGGCCGGACGGTAGAGCAGGCCGGCGGTGCGACCGTCCAGGAGGCCGAGGGCCACGAGGTCGATCTGCCGCGGGGTGCCCGCGGTGCCGCCCACCAGCAGGCTGAGGTCGTTGGCCAGCGCCTGCGAGCCGAGGTTGGCCGCGTTCATGGTCGCCTGGTAGCCGACGAGCGGCCCGGTGCCGGTGTCGAGGCTCAGCAGGAACGTGACGATGTCGTCCTTGGTGGCCGCAGGCCACGGGTCGAACACCGGCTGCGCCAGGAAGCTCCCGAGGGTGTCGAGGGAGCCGTCGTGCAGGAAGCCGAAGCCCGACTTCTGCGGCGCGCCCGTCCGGTTGAACCCCGTCTTCCGGTACATGTTGCGCAGCTGCGGCACCTTCATGTGCTGCGGCTCCTCGAGCACGTTGGGACCCTCCACGATCACGCGGTTGGACCCGGTGGGCAGCGAATGGCAGCGCACGCAGCTCACGTCCCCGAGGAAGAGGATGTTCTGGACCACCTGGTTGTAGGCCACGAGCCCGGCAGCCTCGTTGTTGCCTGCAGGCGAACTGCGCAGGGTGCGCGTGAGCAGTTGGTTCGGGTTCGGCGGGTACGCGATCGACGTGGCGAAGGCCGCGTAGTCGTTCATGTCCTGCGTCGACAGCAGGCTGCCGCCCATGAGGGTGACGAAGGCCCCGTTGAAGGCCTGGAAGTTCGATCGGTCGCCGCGCCAGTGCAGTGGGTTCGAGGCAGCGAGTCCCTTGAACGTCTGCGTGGTCATCGGCCCCTTCATGGGATGGAAGTTGCGGCCGAGCGGCGAGGTGGCGGAGAGCAGGAAGAGCGTGTCGAACGGCGCCGGCTGGGTCGGGATCGTCTCCATCACCCCGGTTGGGTCCCCGAGGTCCCAGGCAATGCCGTCGGTGTCGCCATCGACGTGGCAGGACGCACAGCTCATGGCGCCTGCGCCGCTGAGGCGCGCGTCGTAGAGGAACTTCCTGCCCTCGCGCAGGTTCGTGGCCAGCGGGTCGTGGGTGGCGATCGCGACCTCGCGCACCACCGACTGGGACGCACGGTCGACCACGCCGATCGTGTCGGTCATCCGGTTGTGCACGTACATCACGCCGGCCGTGGGGTGCAGCACGAGCGCGCGCGGCCCGCGCATCTGGCGCGTGCCGGCGCCGGCTGGCCGCATGTCGATGCGCCCAACCACCGCGCCGCTGCCGTCGAGCACGCCGATGCGGTCCGAGCCCTGGGCGGCCACGTAGATGCGGCCCGCAGCGGCATCGATGGCGACGCCGAACGGATCGGCGAGCGCCGTCGCCTGCGCGGCCGGGTTCGGCATGGTGCCGTGGTTGACGCCGGGGTTGAGGTCGATGGGCGTGACCACGGGCGAGGCGCCCGTGGTGATGCGCGTGATGCGGTTGTCGATGGCATGGCCCTCGAGGTTGGGCTCGAAGGACACGAGGTTGCGGGCCTCGGTGTTGGCCACCCACAGGTCGCCGGTCGTCGGGTGCACGGCGATGCCGGTGTTGATGGTGCCGACGCGCCGGAAGTTGCGCGTGACGGCCAGCGTGGCCACGTCGATCTCGACCACGTCGTTGTCGGGGAGTGAGAAGCCCGTGGGCAGCGCGCTGGTGCCGAGCCACTGCGGGTCGTCCGCGCGCACGATCTTGGCCACGCGCGGCGGCGTGGGCAGCGTGCTGCCCGGCGGCAGCGCAGGCACGGTCATGCCCGGGGCGTTGTAGGGAATGATCGTGGTGCCGTTGCCGGACCGCTGCACGACGGCATAGACCTTGGAGCCATTGGGGCTCACGGCAAGCGAGCGCGGGTCCTTGCCGAACACCGGCACGACGCCGAGCGGCACACGCGTGGCGGCATCGAAGACGTGCACCTGGTCGGTGGTCGCGGCCGTGACGAAGGCCTTGCCCCCCGCGAACACCACGTCGCTGGGCTCGTCCTTCACGCGGATCGTGTCCACGACCACGCCGAGGCTCAGCGACACGACGCTCACGCTGTCGCCGACCTGGTTGACGACCCAGACTTCGTCGTTGGTGCGCGCGTTCACGGACACCGGCTCCAGGCCCACGGCGATCTCGGCGACCAGTTGCGGCACGGCGGGCTGGCGCAGGTCGAACACGCTGAGGCGCGAGTTGATCGTGTCCGCAACCAGCAGCCTCTTGCCATCCGGCGTGAGCCGTACGGGCTGCACGGCGCCGGACTCGAAGTGCACGTAGGACTGGGCACTGGCCCAGGACCCGATCAGGAGGGCCGCGAACGGGAAGAGCAGACGGCAAGCCATGGGATCACCTCGAAGGGTGCTTTGTCTGCAGCGGCAGGGCAGGGACCTGTCCGCTGCACGGCAAAGCGTACGCCATCCGACGATCGCAAGGCGCCCAAGGGTCCCTCCCCGGGACCCGGATTCACTTGCCCGCGGGGGGGACCGATCCCGCCGGTGCGGACGGAGCCACGGCCTGCCGGAACATCGGGTCCTTGGGGTCCCCGCGCGACAGCAGGTAGGCGAGCAGGTCGAGCAGTTCGTCGGGGCTCAGGCGGTCGACGAGCCCCCTTGGCATCGGCGAGGTCTTCGAGGGCTCCACGGCTGCGACCTGGTCTGCAGGCACCCGGAACGGCTGAGGCTCCGCAACCGCGGGCCAGACCTCGTGCGCGACGAGCTTGCCGTCCGCGAGGACCGGGACCACGCGCCCGAAGTGGCTGTTGCCATCCTTGGTGCGCACGATCGAACCTGCGTACTGGTCGCTGATGACCCGCGAGGGCTCCAGCGTCGCCTCCAGTACGTCGGCTGCGGAGAACTTGTTGCCGAGACTGCTCAGGTCCGGGCCGACGTTGCCGCCCTCGCCCGTGAATCGATGGCACGCAGCGCACGAGCTTGCGTGGAACAGGTTGCGGCCGGCAGCGAAGTCGCGGTCCTTCATGCCGTTGCGAGCCAGCGACACGGCCTCGTCGAGTTCCCACGAGCGGCCCGGCCCCTTGGGCGGGGTCGCCACGAAGGCGGCGGGCTCGGTGCGCGCCTTGCCTGCCGCCTGCGCCAGCACGTTGCGCTCGGCTTCGCTGCACGCCTCCCAGACGGCATCGACCATGCGCGTGAGGTAGCCGCCGTAGCTGTGGCCGCCCTTGCGCTGGCGCGCCGCCGCGACGAAGTCGAAGAAGGCAACGCGCTGTTCCAGCGTCCACCCGTGCGGCACGGTGCGCAGGGCCCATGCGATGCCGACCTGGTCGGAAGGCGGCATGTTGTCGAGCATCGCTCGGATCGAACTGCCGTAGCGCGCATTGCGTTCGATCAGGTCCCCCCACGCCGGGACCGGCGAGGGCACCACGGGCGCGAGCAATGCAAGGCCGCGCTCGACCACCACGGCCGAGCCGAGGTGCGCGAGGATCGCGCAGAGCTCGCGGTCGATGCGCAGGTTGCCGCTGGGCAGCATGGGCTCGAGGCGCTGGAGCAGTTCGTTGCGCACGGCCTCGTCCGGCTTGCCGAGACGCAGCAGCGCCAGTTCGTGGGCGCGCAGCCACGCGATCCGACCACCGACGTCGAGCTTGGCCGCGTCCACCGCGCCGAGGAAGCGCACGAGCGGCGCGAGGTCCCCGGGAGCGCCCTGCCTCGCGAGGGCCATTGCTCCCTCGATCACCGCATGCATGTTGCCGTCGGGCCGGATGCCCAGCACGGCAGCGCGCCACTGGGCCACCGGCTGCGACTCGAGTGCGATGCGCGCTGCATGGCGCAACGCGGCATCGACGCTGCCGAGGTGCGGCAACGCAGCCTCGACTGCCGCGCCGTCCACCCGACCGTGGAAGGCCTCGAGGGCGAGGCGCTGGTCGCGCGCAGGACTGGATCGCTGGGAGGACTCGCCGCCCGGCTGCACGTGGCCGTGGATGCGGTACAGGGTCGAGGGCGTGCCGCGGCCACCGGTGAGCACGTACAGGTGGCTGCCGTGCTGGACGGCATCGGCCACGGCAAACGGCTGTCCCCAGGCGAACTCGCTCGGCACGGCCGTGAGCGCCGCAGTCGAGTGATCGAACGCGAGACGCCACGTCGTGCCGAAGGTCCAGTCGAGGGCGACCGCATCGTTGCCGATCGTCACCATGCCCGTGGGCGAACCCGGGCCGATGTCGCAGACGACCGGCGGGGCGTCCGGGTAGTCGACGGGCCACTTGCCGCTGCCGCTGCGCCAACCGTAGTCGGCTCCGCTCAGCACCTGGCAGATGCGCGTCGGCCGGTACCACGGCAACCCCATGTCCCACTCCATGTCCGCGTCGAAGGTGACGACGTCGCCGTTGGGCAGGACCGCGAGGTCGTACGCGTTGCGGAATCCCGCGCAGAGCAGTTCCCAGTTCCTGCCGTCGGGGTCGACGAGGCACACGTAGCCGCCGGGCGCCTTGATGCCGACTGCGTGCCCGTTCGGGTCCTCGACCTTGGGGAGGATGCCGTCCTCCGCCCAGTTGCGCGGCAGCCTGCTGGCGGCGAGTTCGGGCAGCAGCACGTGGTTGCCGCAGAGCACCAGCAGGTTCTTGCCGTCCGGGGCCACCTCCACGGCATGCGGGCCGTGCTCACCGTCGCCCTCGAGCGCACGCAGCAGTTCGACCTGGTCCAGCCGGTCGTCGCCATCGGTGTCGCGCAGGCGGTAGAGACCCGACTTGCCGCCCGACTGGACCGCGTACAGCGAGCCCATGTGCCAGCACAGGCCCTGACAACCGCCAAGGTCCACGTCGACGCGCTCGATGCGCGTCATGGTGCCTGTCGGCGCATCCTGCTCGACGGTGATCCGGTAGAGCCCGCGACCCTGGTCGCTGGCGTAGAACCTGCCGCGGTCGTCCACGCACATCGCGACCCACGAACCCATCGAGCGCGGCACCAGGAGGAGGCGCTCTGCGGTGAGGCCCGGGGCGAGCCGCAGTTCGCTGGCCGGCACCGCACGCTGCGGGCCGGGCGGGACGAGGGAGTCCACGAGCGAGTCTGCATCGAGCCGCCCGGACCATGGCAACCCGGAGTCACCGAGGGGACCGAGCACGACCGCAGGGCGCCAGGTCGCGTCGTCGAATGCCACGCCTTCCCAGCCGGCTGGCTCGTCGTCGAAGGTTCGCCACGAACCATCGGTCACGATCGCACCGATCTCGCCGCTGGCCATGCGCCAGCGCAACCGCAGCACGAGGCCCGCAGGGCCACCATCGTTCGCCCCGTAGACGGCGAGGGCGTTCGCGCCCGCGACAAGGTGCTTCGCCACGTCGACGGTGCGCGGCGCCTCCCAGGTCGAGCTCTTGAGGACCTCGATGCCGTTGAGGAACACGCTGACGTTGTTGTCACACGATGCAGTGAGTTGCGCGGCGGCAGGCGCATCCGCCATGCGGAACGAGCGGCGGAACCAGACCTCGTGGTCGTCCCGTGCCTTGCCGTCCCAGATCCACTGCGGCACCGGTCCTGCCGGGACGGGCTGCACGGCCACCTCCTCGGTGGGCAGGCGCTTCAGCTCGAGGTTGCGGTACATGACCGTCATCGGCGATCCCGAGTGCAGCTGCAGGCCGATGCAGCCCTTGCGGCTCGCCTTCGGCGAGTCGTCGACGAACTCGACGGCGAGCACGCCGTCGACCTCGTGCCGGATCACGTTGCCGCGCGCAACGATGCGCATGCGGTGCCACGAGCCGAGGTCGGCCTTCTGCGGCTGCACGAGCTGGCGGAGAACGCGAAGCGAGCCGTCCGACGCGCAGGCGACCTGCTGGCCGTGCTGCGCGAGGATGCCGCGGCCACCCTCCTCGTAGAGCATGCCGAAGTACGCAGGCTCGCCGTGGACGTCGCACTGGTATCCGTGCAGCGCGTGCTCGCGACCGGCGACCTTCGTCGCGCGGTACTGCACGCCCGAGTTGTTGTCGCCCTCGAGGCGCACCTCGAAGGAGAGCTCGAAGTCGACGACGTCCTCGCCCTGCCAGACGAGGAAGGTGTTGGCTCGAACGTCCATGCCAACCGACGACCCGACGATGCAGCCATCGCGCGCCGACCAGATGCGCTCGTCACCCTTCCATCCTGCGAGCGTCTTCCCATCGAAGAGCGGCTGTGACTCCTGGGCCTCGAGGCACGATGCGCCTGCAACCACCGCCACCAACGCGAACACGACTTCGGGGACGAATCGCATGGCGAGATTAGAACCTGCCGGGGCGATCCTGCCCATGGCATGGGTGCGACAAGGGGGCTGCACACGCGTGTTCGCGTGTGGCACGATTTGCCCTCCCACACACGAAGACGAACACCATGCGCATGCTCCTCCTCGCTGCCGCGGCTGCCGCCGCATTGCAGCCCTCCCTCCTCGCCGACCGGTTCCACCTCGCCAGCCAGCAAGATGCCTCCCGCGCCACGGAGGGCAGCAGCCCCGATGCCATCGAGGGCGTGCTGCTCGGCGAGGAAGACGGCATGTACCGCCTGCGGGTGGTCGGCGGCGAGATGTGGCTCGCCAAGTCCGCGGTGCAGCGCATCGAGAAGGACGCCCTCACCGTGGCGGACATCGAGGCGCGCGAGAAGCAGCAGGCGGAGGCCGCCGCGAAGTCCGGTGGCGCGAATGCCGGCACGCCGACCGACGCGACGGCTCGCAGGAGCGACCGGACCGCAGTCGATGCGGTGACGCCACCGACGGCCGAGATCCCGGCCCCGGCGCGCGTTCGCTTCGACCCGGTGCTGGGTACGATGGTCGATCCTGCCGAGTTCATGGCAGATGCCATGCTCGAGCGCGAACTGTCGTTCGCCTACACGATGACCAAGGACCGGCGCTACATCCGGCTGCTGCGCCAGCTCCGCCGCACGCGCTGAGTCGCGCGCTGCAGGCTCAGGAGAAGCCCCAGAACTTGACCTCGGGCTCCAGGTGGATGCCCGAGTGGTCGAACACGCGGCGCCGGACCTCCGCCATCAGCTGGCGGAACTGGGCGCAGGTGCCCACGCCGAGGTTCACGAAGTAGTTGGCGTGCACGTCGCTCACGTGGATGTCGCCGACAGACAGGTTCTTGCAGCCCGAGGCCTCGATGAGGCGCCCCGCGGCATCGCCCTTCGGGTTGCGGAACACGCAGCCCACGCTGTGCTTGGTCACCGGCTGGGTCGCATTGCGCTTCTTCAGCGATGCCGAGAACCGGTCGAAGATCGCACGCGGATCATCCTTCTCCAGCGCGAAGGTGGCATCCAGCACGACGTGTCCGGCCAGTCCGCCGTCGCGGTAGACAGGCGAGCACTCCGAGCGGCTGCGCTCGACGAGGTTGCCCTCGGGATCGACGAGGGTGACGGAGGTGAGGCGGTCGAACGTCTCACCGTCGCGGGTGCCAGCGTTCATGGCCACGGCGCCGCCGAGCTGCGCGGGGATGCCCGTGAGCGTCTCGAGGCCGGCGAGGCCCTGCTCGCGTGTGGTGCGCAGCAGCGAGGCCATGGTCGTGCCCGCCTCGACGCGGATGGTGGTGCCGTCGCGGGTGATGCGGTTGAGGTTGCCCAGCGACAACACGGCGCCACGCACGCCCTCGTCGGCGATCAGCACGTTGGAGCCGCCGCCCAGGATGCGCCACGGGATGCCGTTGTCGCGGAACACGCGCACGGCATGGGCCACGTCCTTCGCGTGGAAGGGCTCGACGAACCAGTCGGCCGGGCCGCCGACGCGCAGGTGCGCGAGCGGTGCGAGGACGACGTTCTGGCGCACGGCGCCCTGCATGCCGCGCAGGGCCGCAGCCAGGTCACAGGACGGCAAGTATGTCTCCAACAGCCCCATCGATGTCTCCTGCTCCGAGTACCAGAACGAGTTCGTCCGCACGCCGCAACTCGGCGACCCGGGACGAGAGTTGCCCCACGTCGCCGCCCGGCTCGCAACTCGCTCCATGTGCACGCACGGCGGCCACGAGGTCGCGCGCCGACACCGAGGCCTTGATCTCCTCGCTCTCGCGCGCGCCGTAGATGTCCGCCACGA
>JBEATZ010000343.1:0-3620 GCA_041161695.1 Planctomycetota bacterium
ACGTGGTGCACGAGTCGAGCGACATCTACGTGCCGGTGAAGCTCGACAAGGGCACCAACGTGGCGATCTACGCCAAGGACGAGGCGCTGTGGCTCTCGGGCTTCCTGTGGCCGGAGACGCGCAAGCAGATGGCCCAGAAGGCATGGCTCGTGCACCAGCCGGCCGGCAAGGGGCACGTGATCGCCTTCGCGGAGGATCCCAACGTGCGCGCCTTCGCCGACGGGCTCAACCTGTTCTTCCTCAACGCCGTGCTGCTCGCGCCCGGGCGCTGAGCCTGATGTCGGGCCGTCCGACACGGTGAGGCTCCGTGCGGTGGGTGTCGGTCCCATCCGTGGACCGGGTCCATCGACCCGTGTCCTCGTGCGTATGGATCGGTACGCCTCGGGCCCCAAACTGACGTACGGTTTTCGTGCGCAGCAACCTGCACGCACGCGCGCGTCCTCGTCTCCTTCCCCGGACCTCCCGCCATGCAACGCACTCTCTCCGGCCTGCTGGTTCTCGCATCCCTTGGCTCCCTTACGGCCCAGGACATCGTCCTGCAGCGCGTGATCGCCGACGTCACCGGCACGGTCCACTCTGTGCACCAGACCGCGCAGGCGGCCGACGGCCAGCTGCGCGAGACCTTTTCCGTCGGCACCGGCTCCGGCCCGCTCGGTTCCGCGCAGGTTGTCGACCACCAGCTGCGGCTGCGCTACGCGACCTTCGACCCACTGCAGGGCGACCCTGCGATCCCCGCAGAACTCGCGGCGAGCGCCGACAACGAGTTGTTCGTGGTGCAGTACTGGAGCCAGGGACTCGAGGCCTACCGCCAGCAACTGCAGGCCATGGGCGGCGAGAACCTGTCGTTCCTGCCCAACCATGCCAACCTGTGGCGCATGCCGCTCGAACTGGCTGCAGCCGTGCGCGCACTGCCCTTCGTGCGCGCCGTGGTTCCGTACCACCCGGCCTACAAGCTGGAAGAGGAACTGCTCGAGGCACTGCGCGCCCCTGACCGCCGCAGCGAGCGCATCGCGCTCAACCTGCTCACCGCGCGCGACGGCATGGCCGACAAGGAACGGGTGGCCCGCTTCGTGGCACAACTCGGCGGCACGGTCGACCACGTGAGCGAACCCACGCAGCTCATGACCGTCACCATCCCGCTCGATGCGCTGCCCAAGCTCGCGGCCCTCGACGTGGTGACGTGGATCGACCGCTGGGGCGCGCCCGAACAGGACATGGACATCGCGCGGCAGTTCCACGGCGCCAACCACGTCGAGACGCAGGCAGCGCTGCGCGGCCAGGGCGTGCGCGTCGAGGTCATGGACGGCGGCTGCGACACGACGCATCCCGACCTCGCGCACTCCGTGCTGCACGGCAGCGTGCCTGCCGGCGACCACGGCACCTGCACGACCGGCATCGTGGCCGGCACGGGCGCCGGCAGCGCCCCGGCGCGCGGCGTGATGCCCGAGGCCACGCCAGTGGTGGCATCCTACAGCACCTACCAGGGCGGCAGCCGCTACGCCCACACGGCCGAGCTGCAGAACGCCTCGCTGCCGTACCAGTGCGTGCTGCAGTCCAACAGCTGGGGCAGCACGCTGACCACCAGCTACACGTCCATCAGCCAGGACATGGACCGGATCCTGTTCGACTTCAGCAGGATCAGCATCCTCAACTCACAGAGCAACACGGGCAACCAGAACTCGCGCCCGCAGGCATGGGCCAAGAACGTGATCAGCGTGGGCGGCATCCGCCACGTGAACACGCTCTCGAAGGCCGATGACAACTGGAACGGCGCGAGCATCGGCCCGGCTGCCGACGGCCGCATCAAGCCCGACATCGCGAGCTTCTACGACAGCGTCCACACGACCGACTGGACCGGCGCGTCCGGCTACTCGACGACCAACTACTACTCGAGCTTCAGCGGCACGTCTGCGGCCACGCCGATCGTTGCAGGGCACCTCGGCCTCTTCTACCAGATGTGGCACCTCGGCCTGTTCGGCAACGCCAACCCGGGCGCCACGGTGTTCGAGAACCGCCCGCAGAACACCACGGCCAAGGCCGTGCTCGTCAACACGGCGACCCAGTGGTCGTTCAGCGGTTCCACGGCCAATCTCAGCCGCGTGAAGCAGGGCTGGGGGCACCCGGACCTGACCCGCATGTACGACCAGCGCGGCAAGATGCTGGTGGTCGACGAGTCGGTCGTGCTCGGCAACCTGCAGAGCCAGCTGCACCCGGTGACGGTGTCCGCGGGCACGCCCGAGCTGAAGGTCACGATGGTCTACCGCGACCCGGCGGCCAACCCGACCGCCACCATCCACCGCATCAACAACCTCGACCTCAAGGTCACGTCGCCCAGCGGCCTCGTGTACTGGGGCAACAACGGCCTGCTCGACGGCAACGCCTCGGTCGCGGGCGGCAGCGCCAACACGATCGACACCGTGGAGAACGTGATCCTCCCCAACCCCGAGGCGGGCACGTGGAACGTGGAGGTGATCGCCGCCGAACTCAACCAGGACAGCCACGTCGAGACGGCTGCCCTCGATGCCGACTACGCGCTCGTGGTGAGCGGCATCGACATCACCCCGCCGGCGCCGCCGGCCGTCCCCTCTGCCCTCGCAGCCACGGCGCAGACCTGGACGTCGATCCGCCTCGACTGGACCGACAACGCGACGAACGAGTCGGGCTTCGCCATCGAGCGCTCGCTCGACGGCGTGAACTTCAGCCAGGTCGCCCTCGTGGGCGCCGACACGGTGACGTGGACCGACGCGGGCCTCAGCGGCTCGACGCTCTACCACTACGTCGTGAAGGCCTACAACGGCGCCGGGACGTCCGCGGCCAGCAATGCTGCGAGCGCCACCACGCCCGCGGAGCCGGCCCCCAACGCACCGTCCTCGCTCACTGCCACGGCCCTGAGTTCCAGCTCAATCCGCCTCAACTGGACCGATGCATCGACCAACGAGACCGGCTTCCAGGTCGAGCGCTCCACGGACAACGTGACCTTCGCGCCCGCCACCACGGTTGGTGCCGGCGTGGCCACCTGGACCGACACGGGCCTCCCGTCCGCCTCCCAGCGCTGGTACCGCGTGCGCGCGGTGGGCGCAGGCGGCAGCTCGGCGTGGTCCAACACCGCCACGGCCACCACGCTGATGGCCGCGCCGGCTGCGCCCACGGGGCTCACCGCCAGCGGCACGAGCACGACCACGATCCAGCTCACCTGGACGGACAACGCCACCAACGAGACCGGCCACTACGTCGAACGCTCCTCCGACGGCGCCACCTTCGCGCGCATCGCGACGCTTGGGGCAGGTGCGGTCTCGTATGCCGATGCCACGCTCACGGCCAACACCACGCGCTGGTACCGGGTGCAGGCGTACAACGCAGGCGGGACGTCTGCCTACAGCAACGTGGCGAGCGCCACGACGCAGCAGGCACTGCCGCCCGCGGCGCCCACGGGCCTGCTCGCCACGGCGCTGAGCTCGAGCCAGATCCGCCTGAACTGGACGGATGCGTCGGCCGACGAACTGAGCTTCGTCGTCGAGCGCTCGAGCGACAACGTCACGTTCGCGCAGGTGGCCACGCTTGCCGCCAACACGGTGACGTGGACCGACAGCGGCTTGCCGGCCAATGTCACACGCTGGTAC
>JBEATZ010000380.1:0-2627 GCA_041161695.1 Planctomycetota bacterium
CCTCGACCTGCCCACGCGGATCTTCCACTGGGCCTTCGTGCTGCTGTTCACCGCCGCCTTCGGGATCGCCCAGTTCGTGGACGATGATGCGGCTGCCTTCGGCTGGCACATGGTGCTCGGACTCACCCTCGCCATCGCCGTCGCGCTGCGGGTGTTGTGGGGCTTCATGGGCAGCCGCCATGCACGCTTTCGTTCCTTTGCCCTCCACCCGCGTGCGCTCGCCGGCTACCTGCGCGACACGCTGCTGCGCCGGGACCGGCCGATGGCGAGCCACAACCCGGCCTCGAGCTGGGCTGCGCTCGTGATGATGGGTTGCGCGCTCGCCCTCGCGGCCACGGGCCTTGCCCGGGCTGCGGGCCGCGGCGGCGACTTCGCCGAGGAGGTGCACGAGGCCGCGGCCACGCTGCTCGCGCTCACCGCACTCGCGCACGTGGCAGGCGTCGCCATGCACGGCCTGCGCCACGGCGATGGCATCGCGTGGAGCATGGTGCACGGCCGCAAGCAGCAGGTGGACGCGAGCGAGGGCATCGGCAGCGCCCACGTACTGGCTGGGCTGTTCTTCCTGCTCTACGTCATCGGCAGCTTCGTGGTCCTGGCGCAGGGCTTCGATCCGCGCGCCCGCACCCTGCAACTGGGGGGCGCCGTGCTGCACCTCGGCGAGGCGGGGGATTCGCACGACCGCGACGACCACTGAGGCATCCTGCCTCCTCGTGCCGCGGCGTCCTGCGCACCCGTCCGGGGGTGCCGCCCGCACAGAGCCCCATGCACCGGGTGCAGGCGGGTTCCTACCTTGGCGCCCATGAACCGCACTTCCATGGGCGTTGCGTTCGCCGTGGCTGCTGGCCTCGCTTCTGCTGCCAGCGCCCAGGGCTCCCCCGACTGGCATTGGAACCCGACCCAGCACGTGCCGCCTGCGCGCTGGTCCTTCGACTGGGCCACCGACACGCTGCGTTCGAAGCTCGTGCTGTTCGGCGGCGGCACGGTCGGCACCGACGACATGTGGACCTTCGACGGGACCGACTGGCTGCAGCTGTCGCCGTCACCCAGGCCTACGGCCCGCAGCCTGCACAGCATGGCCTACGACAGTGCGCGCGACCGCGTGGTGCTGTTTGGCGGCATGGGCATGATCGCGCGGCGCAACGACACGTGGGAGTGGGACGGCGCTGCATGGCTGCAGCGCACGCCTGCCACCGCACCGCCCGTGCGGGCCGCGGCTGCGATGGTGTACGACCCGGTGCGGCAGGTGACGCTGCTGTTCGGCGGCGAGGGCGACAGCGGCACCCGCGGCGACTTCTGGCAGTGGGACGGGACGGCATGGACGCAGCTCACACCGGCCCTGCTGCCGCCTGCCGTGTCCGGCCACGAGATGGTGTGGGACGCCGTGCGCCAGCGCGTGGTGCTCATCGCCTTCCAGTGGCCGTCCTTCGCCTGCGACACGTGGGAATGGGACGGGACGGCATGGCTGCAGCGCACGCCGGCCACGGTGCCACCGCCGCGCGTCGACCCGGCGGCTGCCTTCGACGCGAATCGCGGCGTCACCGTGCTCTACGGCGGCTCGGTGTCAGGCAGCGCGTCTTGCCGCGACGACACGTGGTGCTGGAACGGCACCAACTGGGTGCAGGACACCACCGTGCACCGGCCCGAGGGCCTCGCCATGCACGAGCTCGCGTACCTGCCGTCCCGCAAGAGCGTGTTCGTGTTCGGCGGCGCGACCTTCGAGGGCACCAGCCAGGTTGCGAGCAACGAGCTGTGGATGCTCAACACCCTGCAGTTCCCGGCCGACGTGGCCAGCCTCGGCTCCGGCTGCGCCTCCAGCGCAGGCGTGCCCGTGCTGGAGCCGCTCACGCTGCCATGGCTCACCGAGAGCTTCGCGCTCGAACTGTCCAGCGTGCCCGCGAACAAGCCATGGTTCCTCATGCTCGGCACGAGCAGCACGCACTACTGGCACCTGTTCCTGCCCGCGGAGCTGAGCTCGTTCCTCATGCCCGGCTGCTGGCTCTACACCGAGGTGTTCGAGGCCGTGCCCCTCATGACGGGCAGCGGCGCATCGAGCTGGGCGACCACGATCCCCAACCAGTCGGTGCTGCGCGGCCTGAAGTTCTTCGGCCAGGCATTGGTGCACGACCCGCTCGCCAATGTGCGTGGCTTCGTCACCAGCAATGCCGGCGCCGCGACGATCGGTTCCACCCTGTGAGGCTTGCCATGAAGACAGTGCATTCACGACTTTCCACCATCTGCTCCCTGTCCCTGCTCCTCGGTGCACATGCACCGGCCCAGGGTGTTCCCACCTGGAACCAGGTCCCGAGCGAGAACCGTCCCACGGTCCGCGACGAGTACTCGTGGGCCTGTGACGAGGCGCGCGGGCACCTCGTGCTGTTCGGCGGCAACCTCAGCTACGTGCGCCAGGGTGACACGTGGGTGCACGATGGCATCGACTGGAGCCTGAGGACTCCGGTCCACTTCCCGAGCCCGCGCACGGACACGGCCATGGCCTGGGATCCGATCCGATCCCGCGTCCTGCTCTTCGGCGGCGCCGAGAGAATCGGCAATCTCGCGGACACCTGGGAGTGGGATGGCGTCGACTGGCAACTGCGCACGACTGCCAGCGCGCCTGCCCCGCGATATGG
>JBEATZ010000404.1:0-8594 GCA_041161695.1 Planctomycetota bacterium
GTGGATGAACACGACCAGCGGCCACCTGCAGCCCGGCAGGCCGGTGTCCGGCAGCAGCAGGTTGGCCTGCGTCACGTAGCCGTCGGAGTAGGTGACCGTGCTGGTGGGCTCGATGCGGACCCCGTGCACGCCGCCTGCAGCCGTCGGGCGCTCGCAGGACTGGGCGGGCAGGGACTGCAGGTGCAGTCCGAGCACGGCCAATGCCGCTCGCATCGCGAGTTTGCGCAGGGGTGACTCCATTTCCGGGGCGCGCAGCATAGCCAACTGCATCGACCAACTACGGGCCGGACATACAGCATCGTGGCTGATCCGCCCAAGCGGCGGTCTGGCATCCTTGCCACGGGGACTTCAGGACACGAGGGCGGTTGCCAGTGCGGGTCCCGATTCCGGACCGGGCAAAGGCAGCAACCGGATGGCCCCCTCGGCGATCCCGGCGGTTCGAAGGGCAGCAGCCTCGGCGGCATCGGCGACCACCACGCGGTCGGCCAGCTGCAGGTTGCCGACCGACAGTTCGAGCCGGTTGCGGAACGCATCGGGATTGGGCCAGGGCGAGAGGCCGCCGAGGCCGCGGGCGAGTCGACCCAGCCCGGACTCGAATCGACCCAGCAACCCTGTGGTGAGGCAGCATGCCGTGCAGCGCTGCACGTCCTCCCACGCCGCGCAGGCGCGGCCCGCCTCGTCCACGAGCGTGGCACGGTGGCAGAGGACCTCGGCGGCGCGGACCACCGCACGGCAGTTGGTGCCCATGCGCGTCGCGATCCACAGCGTGTTGACGGAGCCTGCCGAGCCGTACCCGAGGTGCAGGAGCTGTTGCGCCGGTCGTTCGCGCAGCATGCGCGTGAGGGCCACGTCGCAAGCCGTGTCCGTGACACGGGCGTGCACGCGGCGGAACGACCCGCTGTTGCCCACGATGTCCGCGCACTCCACGCCCTCGGGGGCGGGGGGCGCCGCGGCGCCTTCGTGCACCGCGCGCAGCCATCGCACGCGATGGCCGGCATCGCGCAGGGCTGCGGCGAGTGCCGTGCCGAGCTGCAGGCTCCAGTGTCCTGTGCCGTTGCCGCGCTGGGTGACGAGGATCGCTTCCATGGGCAGCACCTGCACGGTGCCGTGGCCCAGAGGATATGGTTCGGCGCGCGGCATGAAAGCAACCAACGGAGCGAGCACGGCATGAACGCGGTGCGCAGCCTCGTGGGCGCCTGGCTGCTGCTCGACTTCTTCGGCGAGAGCCGACGGTCGCGCAGCCCGGGCAGCACGCTGACGACCACGATCTTCACGCAGTCGTTCCTCGCGCTGGTGCTGTCCGCACTGCTGTTCCCGGAGACGCCACCGGTGCCGTTTGCCGCAGCGGCACTCGGGTTCTCCACCCTGCTCTACGCCGTCGCGGCGCTCGGCGAGACCGAGGCAGCATCGCGGACCCGCGCCGATGCCGTGCTGCTGCAGACGAGCCCGCTGACCGGGTGGCAGCGCGTGGCGGCCCGTTGCCTCCATGGTTCGTTTCGCCTCGTGCTGTGCACGGTGGGCATGGCCCTGCCGCCCGGCATCCTGCTCGCCATGCTCACGGGCGATCCGGTGGCAGCCGTGCGCCACGTCGCCGCGGCATGTGCATGCTCGGCGATCGCGGGTGCGGCACTGACCGTGGCCGTGCGCCTCGCCGCGAGGATGCGCGGGGAGGACGCCGCGGCCCTGCTGTCGGGCACGCTGCGGGCACTCGCACTCGGGCTCGGACTGGTGGCCTTCGCCCTCGGCATCCGGCACCTCGACGAGGGCATCGATGCCATGCCGTTCCCGCGCTGGCTGTTCGAGGCACTGCCCATGACCTGGGCGGCACGCGCCGTGGTCGCACCGGCTGCACACCCGGGCGCCGTCGCCGGACTCGTCGTTGCAGGCCTCGTGCTCCTCGTGCTGCTGCAGCTTGCGGGCGAGGCAGGTGCGACGCGGAGCCGCAGGCGGTCCCCGACGGGCCTCCTGGCTCGCCTCGAAGCAGGTCTCGCCGCCGACCCCGTGACGCGCGGGCTCGCGGCATTCACCGGGGCGATGCTCTGGCGCAACCCGGGCTTCCGCAGCCGCGCCCTGCCGCTGTTCGGCGTGCCTGCAGCCATGGTCTTCCTGGGACTCGAGGGCACGGGCGCGTCCGAGCGCGAACTGTTCCTCGCCATCGCACTGCAGTTCCCGGCCATCTACCTGCCGTTCCTGGTCGCGCTGCTGCCGCGAGGCGAACAGCCGGAGGCCGGATGGATCTTCGCCCAGAGCCCGGGCGCGAACCTCGCGCGTGCACGGCAGGCCACCTTCATCGCACTGAGCGTGCGCGTGCTGCTGCCTCTGCACGTGCTTGCGCTGGCGGCCATGGTGCTGGGCGGCATCGACGTGCGCTTCGCGCTCCCACTGTCGCTCGCGAGCCTCGGCGGTGCGGCGATCCTCGCGCGCATCCAGGTGCAGGCTTTGCAGCACGTCCCCTTCACCCAGCCGACCGAGGGGGCGGCCTCCGCCGAGATGGGTTCGCTCCTCGTGGCTGCGCTGCTGCTGCTGGGCGTCGCGTGCGCATGGGTGCTTGCCGTGCCACCGGAGGTCCGGGGCGTGCTCGCGCTGGCCCTGCCCTTCGTCGCCATCCGCCAGCTGAGGGCACGCCCGTGAGCCGCACCGTGCAGGGAGAATCGCTGCGGCGCGAGCTGCTCGCCATCGGGTTCGTGTACGCGATGAGCGCGCTGCTCACGCTCCTCGTGGGCTGGCTGTCGCTGGCGTGAGCGAGCGGCTGGGAGGTCGAGGGGGAGGAACAGTGCCCGCTCTCCTCCTTCCTCCCAAGGCTCCGCTTTCCCCCGGCGGTGCCGTATGTTCTGGCCCCGATGCCAGTCCCCATGATCGATCTCACGCGCGACAAGGCGCAGCTCGCGGAAGTCGAGGCTGCCGTCGCGCGCGTCGTGCGCAGCGGCCAGTACATCCTCGGTCCCGAGGTGGAGAACCTCGAGAAGGAACTGAGCCAGTACCTCGGCGTGAAGCACACGGTGACGATGTCCTCGGGCACCGATGCCCTGCTCGCGCCCCTGATGGCGCTGGACATCGGCCCCGGCGACGAGGTCGTCCTGCCCGTCTGGTCGTTCTTCGCGACGGCAGGCGTGGTGGCGCGCATGCACGCGGTGCCCGTGTTCACGGACGTCGAACCGACGTTCCTGAACATCGACCCGCAGCGCCTCGAGGACGCGCTGAAGAAGTGCAAGCGGCCCAGGGCCGTGATGGCCGTCCACATCTACGGCGCCCCCTTCGACGTGAAGGCCATCACGTCGATCTGCCGCCGCTTCAGCGTCCCCCTGATCGAGGACGCTGCCCAGGCAATCGGCACGCGCTGCAACGGCGCGATGGCCGGCGGCGACGGCCTCTGCGCCGGCTGGTCGACGTTCCCCACCAAGAACCTCGGCGGCATCGGCGACGGCGGCTTCCTGACGACCAACGACGATGGGTTTGCCGCGAAGATCCGGCTGATGCGCAACCACGGCCAGGCGGAGCAGTACCGCCACGTCACCGTGGGCGGCAACTTCCGCATGGACGCCATCCAGGCCACCGCCCTGCGCGTGAAGCTGCGCTCGATCGAGGACGTGACGGAGACGCGTCGGATGAACGCCGAGCGCTACCGCCAGTTCTTCGCCGATGCCGACCTGCTCGACTGGGTGGAGCTTCCCACCGACGTCGCCGACCGGCACGCCTACCACCAGTTCGTCGTGCGCGTCCCGCAGGACAACCGCGACAAGCTCATGCAGCACCTGCGCCAGCAGGGCATCGGCTGCGCGGTCTACTACCCGATCCCCTTCCACCAGCAGCCGTGCTTCGCGCACCTCGGCCACAAGGCCGGCGACTTCCCGGTCGCCGAGGAAGCGGCGCAGAACACGATGGCACTGCCGATCTTCCAGGGCCTCACCGAGGCCGAGCAGCTCGACGTGGTCGGCGCGATCAGCCGCTTCGCCCGCAAGGAACACGCCTGACCAGCCCCACCGCGGCCGCGGTGACGCGGTTCAGCGGTGGAACACGTAGGTGCCGCCCGATTCCTTCGCGAGGCGCTGCAGCAGGCGCGAGTTCTCGCCGATCGAGATGCCGTGGATCACGACCTGGCGCGTGCGGTTCCACCGCTGCACCTCGTCCGCCAGCTCCTCGACGTTGGTGATGGCGCCCACGCCGGGCGCACCGTCGGTCAGCAGGTAGATGGTGTCGAGCTCCGGATCGCGGAAGGCCTCCTCCAGCGCATCGTGGATGTTGGTGCCGCCCGTGGGGGTCAGCTTGTCGACCCGGCTGGCGAGCTCCGCCTTGTTCTCCTTGCTCGCCGGCCGCATGCGGTCCCAAACCGGGTGGATCGTCGTGTGGAACACGACCACGTTGCAGGCAAAGTCCTGGGCGTAGCTCTCGATGGCGCGCTTGAGCTGGCTCTTCGCCTCGTCGAGGCGCGTGCGCTTCTGGTCGGTGCCGATCTTGGCGCTCATGCTGCCCGACACGTCGATGACGAACGCGCTGCGCTTGCTCACCAGCGGGATGCCGAAGTAACTGGCCGTGCCGCCGCCCTTGCCGGCGCTGCTGTTCTGCACCGAGTCGACGTGCGGCAGCGTGAAGCCCTGCTTGTTCTGGCTCCACCACCGCTCCCACTCCTGCCGCGAGAAGAACCGCCTGCCGGCGTGGACGAACAGTGCCTGGTTGGCCTCGACCTCGAGCCTGCCGGTCTCCTTCTCCGAACGGCGGATCAGCGGCTCGATGGCCGCGACATCGCGCACGACGGCCAGGTACTGGTACGCGGCAGAACGCAGCGGCCAGTGCTTCGACTCGATGGCGCCGATGGCCTCCTTCACGCCCCGCGGGTCCTTGAGTTCCCGCAGCATGGTCAGGCCTGCCGTGCGCACCTCTTCGTCCTTCGACTGCGCGAGCACGAGGCACTCGTCGGCAAAGGCCTTGTCCTTGGCGAGCAGCTCCTGGAGTCCGACTGCGATCTCCAGTGCCTTCTCGTCGCCCTTGCGAAGCCTCGGCTTGAGGTCGGCGAGCAGGGGGCCGACCTTGTCGGCAGGCGCCTTGCGCAGGATGCGCAGCGCCAGTTCGCGCTGGTCCTTGTCCGGGCTGCCGAGTCCCTTGGCCACCAGCCACTGCACGAACCCGGCCGTCGCCGTGGCGCGGGCAGCGACGCCGTTGAGGGCATCGCGCACCGGGTTGCCGCCGCCCGAAGCGAGCTGCACGAATGCCTCGAAGCGGCCGGGTTCCAGGGCGGCACCGAGTCCCGCAACCAGTTCGGCACGCACCACGGGAGGCGGATCCTCGCCTGCGCGCAGCAGCAGCGAGTCGCCCACGATCGCCGTGCGAGCATGCGAGACCTCCGCGAGCTGCCGCCACCCGGTGGCCGCGAGCAGCAGGTCGTCGTCCTGTGCGGCGCGCAGACGCGCCTGGTCGACGGCAGGCATGTCCTTCACGCCGCGCAGCTGGCGCAGCACCTCGAGCCGCTCGGCCGGCCGGCCCTGCAGGGAGGCAACGGCAAGGAGGCGCCATGCACGGTCTTGCTTGGCTGCCGCAAGTCCCGACAGCACGGCAGCGCGCAGCTGCGCAGCGCCAGCCGGGTCGGACTTCGCGAGCAGGTCGCCGAGCAGGTCGATGCCGCGGTTGCCCTGCGCACCCAGCGCCGCAGCGCAGGAACGGCGCAGCTGGTCGTCTGCCGTCGCCTGCAGCACCTCGTGCAGGGGATCGACGGCCTCGGCCCGCTGCTTCTTGCCGAGCGCGGCGGCAGCGGCGCTGGCCGCAGGCTGCTTGCCGGCGCGGATCTCGGCCACGAGCACTGCTGTTGCACCCGGCTCCGCGAAGTCACCCAGCTTCTGGATGGCCGCGATGCGCTGTGCCTCCGGCTGCTTGCGGACCTTCTCGTAGGCGGCAAGCGCCTTCTCCAGGGCTCCCTCCTGCGGCGCCGCCTGCGCTGTGGCCGCGGGCGCGGCAGGCGCGGCCTGGCCCACGATGCCCGCCACGGGCATCAGGAACAGCAGGGTGCAGGTGAGCAGGCGCAGCGGGTGCATGACGCGGGTCGGAGGGCACGACATTGTGCCATCGCCGGAGCACATGGGCACCACCCATCGCCACACGGACCACCCGAACACGCGTTCGTCGCCGTATCCTGCGTGCATGAGCGAGCCTGCACATCCCGTGGTCCGTCACCCGCTCCCCGAGGCCCGTTGGCCGACGGCGGAACAAGCGGCCGCTGGCGCGTGGTTCACGCCCATCGGGCTCGGTCCGGTGACGGCCCGCACCCGGACCTGGGTCCCCGCCATGGTGCCGTGGCGCGCCTCGGACGACGGCTTCGTGACCCAGGCAGTCGTCGACTGGTACGCGCGTTTCGCCGCAGGACGCCCCGGTGTCCTGGTGGTCGAGGCCACGGGCATCCGCGACGTGCCCAGCGGTCCGCTGCTCCGCGCCGGCCACGACCGGTTCGTGCCCGGCCTGCGCCAGCTGGCCGATGCCGTGCGCGAGGCATCCGGGGGCGAGACCCGGCTGATGATCCAGCTCATCGACTTCCTCGCGATCCGGCGCAGGGTGGAGAAGGAGAAGCACCTCGGCAGGTTCCTCGCGCTCACCGCGCGGCACCGCGAACGACTCGAGGCACGCGGCCTGCCTGCAACCGCAACCGAGGCCGAGGTGCGCGCCGCCCTGCTCGCCCTCGACGAGCGCCAACTCGCCGAGGTGCTCACCCCGCGCGAGCACCGCGACCTGACGCACGGGTGGCGCGAGGAGGTGAGCGACACCCACGTGCCGCACATCGCCCAGCTGCCGCAGGTGCTGCCGGGCCTGTTCGCGGACGCAGCAGCGCGCGCCGAGGCAGCAGGCTTCGACGGGGTCGAGCTCCACTACGCGCACGCCTACACGATGGCCTCGTTCCTCTCGCGCACCAACCTGCGGACGGATGGCTACGGCACCACGCTGGAGGGACGCCAGCGGCTGCCGCTCGAGGTCTTCCGCGCGGTCCGCAACCGCATCGGCAGGGGTTTCTGCGTCGGCGCACGCTACCTGGGCGACGAGGCCATCGACGGGGGCTCGCCGCTCGAGGACGCCGTGGCGCACGGCCTCGCCTTCGCGCGCGCAGGCTTCGACTACCTGTCGGTCAGCAAGGGCGGCAAGTTCGACGACGCGAAGCAGCCGAACGTGGGCGAAGCCGCCTACCCGTACACGGGTCCCTCCGGCCACGAGTGCATGCCCACCGTGCGCAGCGACGAGCGCGGCCCGTTCTCCCGCAACGTGCCCCTTGCCGCGGCCATCCGCCGGGCGATCCGCGCCGCCGGGTTCACCACGCCCATCGTGACCGCCGGCGGCATCTGCACGTTCGAGCAGGCCGAGCAGGCACTGCGCGACGGCGAGGCGGATGCCGTTGCCTCGGCGCGCCAGACCCTCGCGGATCCCGACTGGTTCCTCAAGGTGCGGCTCGGCCGCGGGGACGAGGTACGTCGGTGCAAGTTCACCAACTACTGCGAGGGCCTCGACCAGAAGCACAAGGAGGTCACGTGCCAGCTCTGGGACCGCGACTTCTCCGACGACCCGCTGGCCCCGCGCAGCGCCGACGGCAAGCGCCGGATGCTCGCACCACGCTGGCAGCCCTGAGGCTCAGCGCGCCAGCAGGTTGACGAGGATGCGCGCGGCGCCCGCGTGGCCCACGCGCAGCTGGCGGTAGAGCGCGAGCGAGCAGTACACGAAGTCGCCACGCCCGTAGCCCGTGTGCAGCAGTGCGCCGCGGCTCGGCGCCTTGTCGCTCGCGTCCTTCAGCTCGAGCAGCGGCGTCCATGCCATGTCCCACTTGGACGGGAAGTTGAGGCCGCGCTCCTGCACCCATCCATCGAACTCCGCGGCGCCGATGGCGTGCGGGTGCGTGAACAACCGGTGCGAGGCATCGAGGACCAGAACCGGCTGCCGCTCCTCGCAGGCACGCTCGTCGCCGACCACGAGCGAGAAGGGCGCGAGCAGCGGACGGCCGGGCCGTTCGTTCCACTCGCCGGGCTTGTGGTAGAAGGCGACGACGCGCCCGCCGGCACGGCACCAGGCGAGGATGCGGTCGCGCACCTCGGCGAGTTCCGGCCGGTGGTGGCACGCGCGCATGTCGATGAGCAGCGTCGAGAACTCCTCGAGCCGCGTGACCGCGAGCGCGTCGCGATCGAGCGCGACATGGCTGATGCCGAGGTCCGACAACGCACGCTCGACGGTGTCGTCGGGGCCGCGCACGAGCCCGACCTTCAGTCCGGGCGGCACGCTCACGTCGACGCGATGGATGCGCAACCGCGCAGCAGCGTCCCCTGCCTCGATGCGGAACTCGGGTTCGGCCGGCAGTTCGTCCGCGGCAATCGTCGCCCGGACGAGGACACGCGCCTCGCGGTGCTCCGGCGAAAGCACGATGCGCGAGGGATGGGCCTCCGCGCGGATCCCTGGCCCCATGGCCAGCTTGACCGGGAGCGTGAGCTCGCCGTCGGTGTGCTTGCGGATGGTCGCCGAGAAGGTGCGTTCGACCGGTTCGCCGAAGGGCACCATCACGTCTTCGCGGTCCCACTCCACCTCCAGCGGCGGCACGGGCGTGTACCAGTGCCGCAGCTCGCGACACACCTTCACGC
>JBEATZ010000044.1:0-3346 GCA_041161695.1 Planctomycetota bacterium
CCGTTCGACGGGACCTCAGGGCGGCCGCAGCAGGACCAGCGACGCGGTGCGCGAGGGCACGCGGGGCGAGCCGGTCCGCAGCTGGGTGCCCGCGGATCCGGCGCGCAATCCCGCCCAGGCCTCGCGGATCGACGACTGCAGCGACCAGGGTGAGCGCGAGCGCTTCGCGCGCCTCGGCCCGATCCGCCCTGCCGACGTGCTGGGCGTCGACGTGGACGAGTTGAGCCGCCGCCTCGGGAGCTGAACACGCCCCAGCCGGCGCGTTGGATCCTCGCGCGCGCCGGGGCTAGGATGCGCCGCTCCCCCGAGATCCCTGCATGCGTGAAACTGCGCTCAAATCGGCCCACGTCGCACTGGGCGCCCGACTGGTGCCCTTTGCCGGCTGGAACATGCCCGTCCAGTACGGCCCGATCCTCGACGAGGCCAGGACGGTGCGCACCAAGGCGGGCCTCTTCGACCTCGGCCACATGGGTCGTGTCCGCATCCGCGGCAGGGACGCCGAGGCGATGCTGCAGCGCCTGCAGACCAACGACGTGAGCCAGATCCAGCCCGGCAGGATCCGCTACGCGATGATCCTGGACGAACAGGGCCGCACGCAGGACGACATCCTCGTCTACCGCAACCCGGGCAACGACGGGTTCTTCCTCGTCATCAACGCCGGCAACGCCGAGCGCGACCTCGGCATCATCCGCGCCTGTGCCGCGGGCTTCGCCGACGCGATCGTCGAGGACCAGACCGACGCCCTCGGCATGATCGCCATCCAGGGCCCGCTCTCGGAGACGATCACCCAGCGCCTCACCGACGCGAACCTCGCCGCGCTCAAGTACTACGCCTGGACGCGCGGCACCTTCTGCGGCGTGCCGATGGAGATCTCCCGCACCGGTTACACCGGCGAGGACGGCTTCGAGGTCTATGTCCCCGCGGCACACACCGCGCGCGTCTGGAACGAGTTCCTCGCCTGCGGCAAGCCGGACGGCCTGCAGCCCATCGGCCTCGGCGCCCGCGACACCCTGCGCCTCGAGGCAGGCATGCCGCTGTACGGCCACGAGATCGACGAGGGCACCAACCCGCTGGAAGCCGGCCTCGACTGGGGCGTGAAGTTCACCCACGACTTCGTGGGCCGCGCAGCCCTCGAGCGCATTCAGGCGGCTGGCGGCACCGGGCGCAGGCTCGTGGGCCTGCGCAGTGACAGCAAGCGCGTGCCCCGCCAGGGCTATCCGGTCGCCGCGGGCGGCACCATCACAGGCGAGATCCGCTCCGGCGCGATCTCCCCCACCCTCAGCACCCACATCGCCACGGCCTACGTGCGCACGGAGCACTCGGCCCCGGGCACGGCCCTCGAGTTCCTCATCAAGGACAAGCCCGAGCCGGCAGTGGTCGTTCCGCTGCCGTTCTACAAGCGTCCCGGCAAGGCCTGATCCCCTCCCCCACAACCAAGCCACATCCAAGACCCATGCGCCCCAACGACCGCAAGTACCTGAAGAGCCACGAGTGGTGCAAGATCGACGGCGACGTCGCCACGATCGGCATCACCGATTTCGCGGTGTCGCAGCTGTCCGACCTCGTGTTCCTCGACCTGCCCAACAAGGGCAGCAGCGTGAGCGCGGACACCTCCTTCGGCTCGATCGAGTCGGTGAAGGCGGTCTCGGACATCTACTCGCCGGTGAGCGGCGAGGTGATCGAGGTGAACAAGGCGCTGCCCGACAACCTCGACTGGCTCTCCACGGACCCCTTCGGCCAGGCCTGGATGCTCAAGGTCAAGGTGACCGGCAAGTCGGCGGGCCTCATGGATGCCGCCGCCTACGAGCAGAACTGCGCGGACGGCCACTGATCCGGTGGGAACGCTCGCACCCGTGAGCGCCCTCCTCGTCCTCGACACCGGGCCCGGTGAGCCCAGCCGGAACATGGCCTTCGACGAGGCCCTGCTCCACGGCGGCTCCGGCCCGGTGCTGCGTTTCTACGGCTGGCTGCCGCACGCCGTCTCGCTGGGACGGTTCCAGCGCGACGCCGACTTCTCGGACGTGGCGATGCACACCCCCGTCGTGCGCAGGGCCACGGGCGGCGGCGCGATCCACCACGCGCACGAGCTGACCTATGCGCTGGTGGTCGACGCAGGCGCCCTGCCGGCAGACCTCGCGGACAGCTATGCCGTCGTGCACGATGCCTTCGTGGCCGCGCTCGAGCACCACGGCGTGCGCTGCCATCGCAAGCGCGACGGCAAGCAGGCAGGGGCACGACCCATCGAGCGCTGGTGCTTCGCCGAGCCAGGTGCAGGCGACCTGGTGGACGATGCCGGGCGCAAGCTGCTGGGCTCCGCCCAGCGGCGCATCCGGCTGCCGCGCGAGCGGGTGCTGCAGCACGGATCGCTCGTGCTGCGTCCCGCGCCGCACACGCCGTTCACGGCAGCCGTGTGCCACCAGGCCGACCCCGATGCGATCCTCGGCCCGCTGCAGGAATCCATCGCCACGGGCCTCGCCCGCGCCCTCGGCCTCGCAATACAGCCGTGCACCGACCCAGCGGAGACCGGGATCGAGCTGCCGTGAACGCTGCATCGATCACCTGCCTCGCCGACGCCTTCGGCGCCATCGGCCCTGCCGCATGGGACCGCTTCACGGCAAGCGTGCTCCGCGCGCGGGACCATGGCGCGAGCAGGACCGAGGTCGAGGAGGCCCTGTTGCAGGCAACGCTCTTCTTCGGCTTCCCGCGCACGGTCACGGCGTTCGAGGCCATGCAGCGCTGCTGGCCGGCAACCACGGCCCCGCAGCACGGCGCGCTGCCGCACGCCGAACAGGCCGCAGCCGGCCGCGCGCTCTTCGACGCCATCTACGAGCGCAACGCATCCTCGGTGCACGGGCTGCTCGCCTCCTTCCACCCGGACTTCCACGCCTTCGTGATCGAGAGCGCCTACGGCCGGGTGCTGGCGCGACCGGGACTGGGGCCGATGGTCCGTGAACTGCTCGCAGTGGCAGGACTGGCGGCGCTGCAGCAGGTGCCGCAGCTGGTTGCCCATGCGCGGGGCGCATTGCGCTTCGGCGCCGAACTCGACATGGTGCGCGACTGCATGGCAGCCGGCGGCATCGTCGGGGCGCAGGCAGCAGAACTGCTGGCGCGGATCAGCCGCGCTGGCTGACGTGCTTCTCGACGAGCTCGATGAGCTCATCCGGCTCGAACGGCTTGCGGAAGTACTCCGCTGCGCCCATCTCCGAGCTCTTCTGGTGGCCGCGGGAGTGTTCGCGCGCCGTGAAGATGATCACCGGGATTTCCGCAGTCGCGGTGTCGCGCTTCAGGCGGTTGAGCGTCTCCCAGCCGTCGATGCCGGGCATCATGATGTCGAGCAGGATGAGGT
>JBEATZ010000064.1:0-4234 GCA_041161695.1 Planctomycetota bacterium
GCGGCCATGGGCGCCGTGCCGGACTGGCTACTCGTGTCGCTGCTCCTGCCGCACGGGACGAAGGCTGCGCGGCGCGACGCCCTGATGCGCGGCATCCGGGCCGCGGCGCGCGCCGGCGGCGCTGCAGTGGTGGGCGGCGATGTCTCTGCGACGCGGGGTCCGCTGGTGGTCACGGTGGCTGCCGTGGGGCACCTCGCCGGTCGTGCACTCGAGCGGCGCGCAGCGCGCGCGGGGGACACCATCCACGTGACCGGGGCCCTCGGCGGTTCGCGCCTCGGCTCGCACCTGCGCTTCCGTCCGCACCTCGCGGAAGGACGCTGGCTCGCGACGCGCGTCCCTGGCATCGGCGCCGCCATGGACGTCAGCGACGGCCTGCTGCTCGACCTCGCAACCCTGCTCGAGGCCTCCGGGGGACTCGGGGCCGAGATCGACGCGCGCACCGTGCCCGTGTCCGCGGCAGCCCGCAGGCTCGCCCACGGCAACCCGGCTCGCGCCCTCCGCCATGCGCTCTGCGACGGCGAGGACCACGTGCTGCTCTTCACGTTGCGCCGTGGCCGGACGCTCCCCGCAGGCGGGCCCTTGCGGCGCACGGCGCGCGAGCCCATCGGCACGGTCACGCGGGAGCCCGGGCTCTGGCTGCGGCACCCGGACGGGAGCCGCACCCCGCTCGCGCCTACAGGATGGCAGCACGATGTCTGAGGTCGTCCGGGAACTGAGGCTCGTCCTGCCGGATGCGGAGGCCACGGAGCGCCTCGGCAAGGCGCTCGGAGAGCGGCTGCGTCCGGGGCAGGTGCTGGCCCTGTGCGGCGAACTCGGAGCGGGCAAGACCTGCCTGGTGCGCGGGCTCGCCGCCGGGCTCGGGGTCGAGGACGCGGATGCCGTGGCCAGCCCCACGTACCTCCTCGTGCTGGAGCACCCGGGACGCATTCCCCTGCGCCATGCCGATGCCTACCTGCCGGCCAAGCTGGAGGGGTTCCTTGCCGAGGGCGGGGCCGACTACCTGTTCGATCCTGCCTCGGTGGTGGCCATCGAGTGGGCGGACCGCATCGCGCACCTCGTGCCGCAGGATGCGCTCTGGGTGCGCCTCGCCCCCGATGCCAGCGGGGGGAGGGTCGCGGTCCTCACCCCCGGCCTGCCGGGGAGTTGCCCCTGGTTGGCCGACCTGCCGAGAATCCTGTCGGCCGACGGAAAGTCCCGGGCGCAGTGAACCCGCGCCCGGGCGTTGCGTTGGTCCTCGTGTTCCCGGGCTCGCCCGCACGGCCATGAAACCTGCCAACCCGAAGCCGGATGCATCGGACGACACGGACCTGCTGGTCCGCTACCGCGAGGGCGATGCCGGCGCGTTCCGCCAACTGGTGCAGGCGTGGCAGGAGCGGATGCTGCACTTCTTCTACCGCCTCTGCTGGGATCGCGACCGCGCCGAGGACCTGACGCAGGAACTGTTCATCAAGCTCATGCAGGCCAGCCGGCGCTACCGGCCGGAGGGCCGCCTCAGCACCTACGTCTACCGCGTGGCGACCAACCTCTGGATCGACCACTACCGAGCCCAGCGCCCGCAGCCCAGGCTCTACTCCATCGACCAGGCGATCCTCGGCGGACCGGTGGCCGAGCCCGTGGGCACCGGCGACTCGCCCGTGGACCACGCCTCCGACCAGGAGGAGAAGCAGCGGCTCCGTGCCGCGCTCGAGCGGCTCACCGAGCCGCACCGGATCGTGTTCGAACTCGCCGTCTACCAGCAGCGCCCCTACGCCGAGATCGCCGAACTGCTCGGCATCCCCGTGGGCACGGTCAAGTCGCGCATGCACAACACCGTGGCCGCCCTGCGCGAACTGCTCGCGGGCGAAGCCGGCGCGGCCGGGCGCGCGGCAGGGGAGGGCACGTGAACGACTCGCGTTCGGCCCATCCCGTCGAGCTCGCCCTGGGCGAGGTGGGTGCAGCGGCCATGCACGAGGCGCTGGCCGCAGACCCGATGCGTGCGGTGGAAGTGGCCGAGGTGCGCGATCTGTTCGCGCGCTTCGAGCCGTTGCAGTGCGAGTCGTCGCCCCGTTTCCGTCGCCTCATGGCGGGCGTGGAGGGGCGTGCGGCGGCGCGCATCGCGCATGTCGTTCCTGCCGTGCGCGCCTGGCCATGGGTTGCCGCGGCGTCGGTGATGACGCTGCTGGCCCTCCGTGCATGGCATCCGCTGGGCGATCCCGGTGCGGAAGCAACGAAGCGCGGGCCGCAAGCCGTCGTCGCCGTCGCCGATGTCGAGCCCGGCGCGGCTGCCGGAGAGCGGGGTGTGGCGGAACCGCTACTGCAGGAGCCTCCGCCCGCGCAGGACCCGTTCCTTGCCGTCGAGGCGCGGCTCGTCAACGAGGGTGCCGAGCGCCTGCTGGAGAACCTCGCGACGTCGGCTTCGCTTCCTGCGCCGCGCCCGCTGCATGCATGGGTGGCTCCGGGCAACCTGATCGCCCTGCAGCGGCTGGATCGCGAACTGCTTGCCTCGGCGGAACTGCGTCGGGTTGCCCTCGCGCGGGTCGGTGCCAATCCCGACATGGACGACCGGGTTCAGCAGCTCGCGGCCGAGGTTGCATCCGCGCTGGACGCGGAACTCGCACGGCACGCGTCGTCGATGGCTGCGGTTGCTGCGGCCGTCCGCGGCCTCCTGCACAGCGGCAGTGCCGGTCCCGGCGCAGCCCACGCGGACGTGCTGGAGCGTGCCGCAGGGTGGCTGCTCGCGCGCGCCGAGGCCGGGGCCTGCGGTGCGGACTTGCCGCTCGCCCTCGAGGCGCTGCTGGACCATGCTGCCTGCACCGGCACCTCGCTCGCGCGGGTGCGCACCGCGATGGGGCGCTTCGTGTCGGACCAGCTCGGCGAGGGCCGCGGGCGGCCCCTGCTGGCGGACTGGAAGACTTCGCCTGCAGCCCTCGCTGCGGCGGGAAGGTTGCTGCTCGCCGCGCCGGGCTTCGGTGCCGACCCGATGGCTTGCCACGCGTTGCGGCGCCTCGCCTGGTCCCACCTCCGCGAGCGCGAGGCGGCCCTCGGTTCGGAGCCGGTCCTGCTCGCGGCCATGGCCTACGGCTTCGCCGACTTCGTGGACCCCGGGGACGGTCGCCTGCAGGGATACCGGCTCGCATCCTTCCTCCCCGACCTGGCCGCAGTGCAGCACGTCGTCTGGGGCTGCAGCGCCGGGGTACGCGGCTCGACGCGGGTGCGGATGGACCTGCGGCGGATGGCCGCGCTGCCCACGCCTGCAGGCCTGCTGGACCGTTCCCACCTGCTCGTTGCCCTCGCGGCCGAGTACGTGCACGCCGGCCCCTCGCTCCGCCAACTCGCCTCGGGCTGACCGGATCCGGCACCTCGCGCCGAGCGTGCCACTTCGACGGGTTTTCCTTCGCACGATCGGCTGGGAGTCGTAACGATTCCACCTCCGATGCGCAGATCCCTGCTTGCCAGTTCGATGTTGGTTGCAGTGGCCATGGGGCCCGGCACGGCCGAGGTCGCGGCGCAGGATCCGGTGCCCGTCCCGCCGGGTGGCGCGGGCCAGGACCCGGCACCCAAGCCGCAGGACGCGCCCATCGCCATCCCGATCGACGTGGAGGCGGAGAAGCGCGGCCTTCCCATCCGGCAGTTCACCCTGGCAGAGGCGCTGCGGGTGGGCCGCGCCAACAACGTCGGCCTGCGTGCAGCAGAGCTGGTCCCGCAGCAGGCTTCGCAGCGCCTGGTGGAGGCCGAGGCGTTCTTCAATCCCGAGTTCTACGGCGGGCTCGGGTACGGCGAGAGCAACTCGCCGACGCGCAACCAGTTCAGCCCCGAGGTGAAGCGTGTCTCGGCCGATGCGACCCTGGGGTGGCGGCAGCGCGTGGCGACCGGCGGCCTCTTCGACCTCGCCTACGAACCGGCCAAGCTGACGACGTCGGGCTCCAGCGCCTTCTTCCCCAAGCTGTACACGTCCGCGTGGACTGCCACCTACACGCAGCCCCTGCTGCGCGGCGCGGGAACCGACTACAACATGGCCGCCATCGATTCGGCGCGCTACGCGCAGGCGGGCGCCGAACAGGGATTCGAGCGGCAGGTGCAGGACACCCTCTTCGCCATCGTCACCGCGTACTGGGAACTCGCGTTCGCGCGCGACAACTACCGCGTCGTGGGCGAGGCGCTGCTGGTGGCGCGCGAGCAACTTCGCAACACCGAGGAACGCATCCCCGTGCAGGAACACGCGCCCCGCGACCCCAACGCGGACGAGGCAGAGGTC
>JBEATZ010000131.1:0-9178 GCA_041161695.1 Planctomycetota bacterium
GACCACGGCCATCCAGCCAACGCCGCTGCCCTCGAGGTGCTCGCGCGCGGCGGCAGCGCGCTCGATGCCGCGGAAGCAGGCGCGCGGGTGGTGGAGTCGCAGTGCCCGGATCGCTCGGTCGGCCTCATGGGGATGCCCGACCGCACCGGTGCAGTGACGCTGGATGCCGCGGTGATGACCGACGACGGCCGCGCGGGCGCGGTGGCGTTCGTGCAGGGCATCGAGCACCCGGTGTCGGTTGCGCGCATGGTGATGGAGCGCACGCCGCACGTGATGCTCGCAGGCGCGGGCGCCGAGGCGTTTGCCGTGAGCCAGGGCGTACCGGTCGCGAAGCGCCCGCTCGACGCGGCGCAGCAGGAGGCGCTCGCGCAGTGGCGCGCGAAGCAGTCTGCGCCGCCCAGCGGTCCCGACAACCACGACACGATCACGATCCTCGTGCTGGACGGCAACGGCATCATGGCGGGCGCGTCGACCACGAGCGGCGTTGCCTTCAAGATGCACGGCCGCATCGGCGACTCGCCCATCCTCGGCGCAGGCATCTACGTCGAGGCCGGCGTCGGCGGCGCCGTGTGCACGGGCCTGGGCGAGACGGTGATGCGCACCCTCGGCGCGCATGCCGCGGTCGAACTGATGCGGCAGGGCATGAGCCCGCAGGAAGCGTGCGAAGCGGCCATCCGAAGGCTGATTCAGCGGAACCGCGAGCCCGCGACCAGCTACCAGGTCGGCATGCTTGCGCTCGACCACCAGGGTCGTGCGGGCGCCTTTGCCGTGCAGAAGGGCTTCCGGTACGCGCTCGCGCGCGGAACCGAGAACGTGATGCACGACGCAGCCCACGCCGCGACGCCCTGATCGCCGGCACGGCGCGCGGATCGAACGCGCGTCCCACGCAGCGAGGGAGCAAACCGGTCCTCGCCTCGTCGACGCGATGGCTTAAGCTGCGACGCCCCCCACCCATCGCCATGCGCACGACCCAACTCGCCGGCCTCGCGTTGCTCCTGGTTCCGTCCGTCGCAGCCGCCCAGCAGCAGGGCTGGCCGTACTCGATGGACTTCGGGCCCTTCCTGATGGCGACGTTCGACGGCGGCGGGACCTCGGGGTTCACGCACAAGGGCGCTGTCGTCAAGCTCGGCGATGCAGGCGCCGTGTCCTTCGACACCGAGCTGCTGCGCATGTCCGCAGCCTGGGTGGACGGCTGGCTGCAGCTCCGCGGCACGGCCTACGACGGATCCCATGGCCCGATGCCGCGGCTGCGCGGCCGCAAGATCGCCGAGACGCGGCTGCAGCCGGGCTGGGCGAAGGACGGTTCCTTCGCCGACCCGCGCAAGGTCCCGTTCGGCCCGGTGCCGAAGGACTGGGGTGCATGGCGCGGGCTCTGGCTGAACGGCAACGACGTGGTGCTCGGCTACTCCGTGGGGGACATGGACGTGCTGGAGCAGTACGGCATCGAGGGCGAGGGTCTGGGCCGCGCCATCGCGCGCACGCTGGAGATCGGTCCCTCCGACCGCGAGCAGGTGATGGTGGTGCTCGACGGTCCCGACGGCAGCGCGGGCGCTGCACTCACCGGCATCGGGAGGCCCGGCGCCGAACTGCGCTGGCCCGCGCCGCAGCCGGGCCTCGTGGAGATGGATGCGGACACGAGCCGCTGGGAGGGCCTGTCGATGGGCGCGCCCTCGGCCGGCGACCTGCTCGACCTCTCCAGCGGCACGGGCGCCGTGATCCGCTTCGTGCCGGGCTTTGCCGCCGCGCACGGCGTGAAGCTCGATCCCGCGAAGCCGGCGGACGAGAGCCTCCTGGCGCTCCCGAAGCTGCAGGACGGCAAGGCGGCGACGACGTCCGACGACTGGCAGAACAGCGTCTGGTTCGACAAGTACAAGCTCGGCGACGAGGAGACCGACGACGGGCGCTTCCACGTCGACCTGCGCACTGCCGTGGACGTGTGGCGCATCAACACCTTCACCTGGCACAAGGCCTACCGCTCGATCCAGCAGTACAAGGTGTACGGCTCGGCTGCAGAGGTCGCCCCCGCGCTCGATGCCGTCGATCCTGCGGCCGTCGGCTGGACGCTGGTCGCGGACGTCGACACCGAGAGCCTCGGTCAGGGTGACCGCCACGGCGTCGGCATCGCGCGCAAGGAGGGCCTGGGCCGGATGCGCCACCTGCTGTTCACGGTGCGCAGCGGCAGCGCCTTCTTCAGCGAGGTCGACGTCTTCGGCGGGGACATCCTCGCAGCCATCGACGTGGAACCGCGCAAGGGCGACCGCGCCGTGGCCCTGATGCAGTCGCCCGTCAACGGGGTCGAGCTCGCCGCGGACGGGGCGCGCATCGTGATGCGCGTCGCGCCGCACAAGGAGACCCGCAGCGTGAAGCTGTTGCTGGGCGGCGGCGACGATGCCCAGGTCGAGGCCGCGCTCGCGCAGGCCGCCAGGAGCCCTGCGCCTCGTGCGCTGGCGCCGCTCACCAAGGGTGGTCCGTCGCGCTGGGGTGATCCCATCGTGACCGCAGGCGTCCGCGCCGCGGACGAGGATGCGTACGTCGTGGACACGATCACCATCCCCTTCGAGAACCGCCATGGCTCGAGGATGCGCACGGCAGCCTTCGACTTCTTCGCGGACGGCCGCGCTGCCGTGAGCACGTGGAACGGCGACGTCTGGGTGGTGTCAGGGATCGACGACGACCTCGACCGTGTCGAGTGGAAGCGCTTTGCGACCGGGCTCTACGACCCGCTGGGCCTGCGCATCGTCGACGGCCTCGTGTACGTGCACGGCCGCGACGGCATCACGCGTCTCCACGACCTGAACGGCGACGGCGAGGCGGACCACTACGAGTGCTTCAACAACGAGGTCGCCGTGACGCCGAACTTCCACGAGTTCGCGTTCGACCTGCAGACCGACCCCGAGGGCAACTTCTACTTCAGCAAGGGCGCCCCGGTGCGCGCAGGCGGTCGCGGCTTCGAGACGATCGCCCCGCACCACGGCACCGTCATGCGCGTGTCCAAGGACGGTTCGCGGCTCGACGTGGTGGCGTCCGGTCTGCGCGCCCCCAACGGCATCGGCATCAGCCCCGATGGCACGGTGATCACGACCGGCGACAACGAGGGAACGTACATGCCCCGCTGCCGCCTCAACTGGATCACCAAGCCCGGGTACTACGCAGGGGTGTTCCCTGCAGCCCAGCGTCCTGATGCGCCGCAGCAACCCGACCTGCCGCTGTGCTGGATGCCCATGGAGGTGGACAACAGCTCCGGAGGCCAGGTCTGGGTCACCAGCGACAGGTGGGGACCACTGCAGGGTCGCATGCTGCACCTGAGCTACGGCACCTGCGGCCTCTACCTCGTGCTCAAGGAACCCGGCGACGACGTGGTGCAGGGCGGCGTGGTGCGCTTCCCCACGAGCTTCTCCTCGAGCTGCATGCGCGGTCGTTTCCACCCGGTCGACGGCCAGCTGTACGTCGTCGGCCTGCAGGGCTGGCAGACGAGCGCGGCGCGCGAGGGCGGCTTCCACCGTGTGCGCTGGACGGGCAAGCCGCTGACCATGCCCACGGGCCTGCGGACCTCCGACAAGGGCGTGTACCTCACGTTCGCCGAGCCGCTGGACCGCGAGCTCGCCGAGGACGTGGAGAGCTACGGCGTCGAGATCTGGAACTACCTGTACTCGCCCAACTACGGCTCGCCGGAGATCTCGATCCTCCACCCCGAGCGCAAGGTCGAGCAGGGCAAGCCCAACCGCGACCCGCTCACCATCACGGCTGCAACCCTCTCGGCAGACGGCCGCACCGTGTTCCTCGCCGTCGAGGGCATGCGCCCGGTGATGCAGATGAAGGTCTCGTACAACCTGGAGACCGGGAACGGGGATCGCGTGAAGGGAGAGGTCCACAACTCCATCCACGTGCTGCGCCCCGACCAGGGCATGCCCAAGTGACACCCAACGCACCCGCGTGAGAGCATGATCCGCATCGTCGCAATCGTGTTGGCCGGCTGGAGCGCAGCCGGCTGGTTCACGGCAGGAAACGGAGCATCGTCCGTGGCACTGCCTGTCCCGCAGGACCCCACGGTCAGCCAGGTCGCACAAGGGCTCAAGGTCACGTGGGAGCCGGTGGTGGCCGAGAAGCGTCAGAAGGAAGGCGCGCACTCGTACCGCGCACGGTTGCTGTCGCTCCACGTCGACAAGGGCGAGTCGCCCACGCCCCTGCTGTCGCCCGGGATGTTCCGCGCCACCTTCGAGGGCGCGATCCCGATCCCGGTGCGCGAACGCCACACGTTCCGTGCGTTCGGGCGCGGCTCGGTGGAGATGAAGGTCAACGGCGAGGTCGTGCTGCAGGGCCGCCTGCGCCCCGACAAGTCGATCGACTCGCAGGCGGTCCGCCTCAAGAAGGGCGAGAACGAGCTGCGCGTGCAGTTCGACAGCACTGCCTTCGGCGAGGGATCGCTGCAGCTGCAGTGGATGTCGCCCGAGTTCACCTGGGAGCCCATCCCTCCCGCCTTCCTGCGCAGCAAGGCCAGCGACGAGGCCATCGCGCGCGGCGAGCAGCTCCGCCACGGCCAGCAGCTCTTCGCCGCGCACCAGTGCGCCAGCTGCCACCTGCCCATCCGTCCGCTCGGCGAGTCGGCCGAGGGCGAACTGGAGGCCAAGGGGCCGGACCTGCGGACGGCAGGTGCGCGCGTCCGCACCGACTGGCTCGAGAAGTGGCTCGCCAACCCGCATGCCCTCCGCAGCGACGCGCGCATGCCCAACCTCGGCCTCTCCCAGCAGGAGGTCGCGCACCTCTCGGCATGGATCCTCGAGACCTCGAAGCCGCTGCAGGACCTCGCGTTCACCCCGGAGGAGGTCGAGCGCGGTGCGAGCCTGTTCCTCGAGCGCGGCTGCGTCGCCTGCCACGTCGCGCCCAGCGGGCCGCGCGAGGACGCAGTGCTCGGTGACCGCATCCACCTCGACTTCGTGCCCCAGAAGTGGCGCCATGCAGCACTCGTGTCGTACCTGGAGGATCCGCACCGCGACTACCCGGACAACCGGATGCCGGACCTGAAGCTCTCGCCCGAGGACGCGCGCGCCCTTGCCGCGCACCTGGTGGCAGGTCACGTCGCCGGCGCCGCGGAGGCACCGAAGGGCGATGCCAGGGAAGGCAGCCGCCTCGCGTTGTCGAAGGGCTGCGTGCGCTGCCACGAGATCGGCACCACGGAGGACAACTCGAACTTCCGTCGCCTCGAGGAGATCAAGCCCGAGGGTGGATGCCTCGACAAGCCGGGCGGCAAGGTGCCCGACTTCGCGCTCACGCAGGAAGAGGTCACGGCCCTGAAGGCCTTCCTGCCCCACGCGCAGGATGCGGCCTACCGCCGCGCGCCCCTCGACTACGTGGCGCGGTCGCTCACCGCGCAGCGCTGCACCTCCTGCCACGGCCTCGACGGCAGGGCCTCGGTGTGGGCCCAGGTCGTGGAGAAGCTCGGGGCGGACGCGCCGGTCCTCCCGGAACAGGATCCGGTGGCGCAGGGCGTGCCCGCGCTCACGTGGGTCGGCGGCAAGCTGCAGCCTTCGTGGCTCAGCCGCTTCCTCCGCGGCGAGCAGGCATCGGTGCGGCCCTGGATGCACGCGCGCATGCCGGCCTTCGAGCGCGAGGGCGCCTCGCTGGCAGAGGGTCTCGTGCACGAGCACGGATTCACGATGGATGACGAGGACCAGGGAGCGTCGAACGCGGCGCTCGCGGTCCACGGCCAGAAGCTCGTGAAGATGGGCGAGGGCTTCGGTTGCGTGCAGTGCCATGGCGTCGGCAAGCAGCCGCCCGTGCAGGTCTTCGAGCGGCAGGGCGTGAACTTCGCCGACACCATCCACCGCATGCGCAAGAGCTACTACACGCGCTGGATGGCGGACCCGCCCCGCATCGACGCCGACTCGCGCATGCCCAAGTACGCGGATGCCAAGGGCAAGACCGCCTTCGGCGACGTGCTCGAGGGCGATGCTGCGAAGCAGTTCGAGGCGATCTGGGAGTGGATGCTCACGCTCAAGTGAGCGTCCGCAACCCTGCCCTCAGGCACCCTCGCCCGACGGACCCATGACCGGCGTGCTGACTGCAGCGCGACGGCCGTAGAGCCAGTTCCAGCCCCTGCGCACGTCCTCCAGCACGAGGTACATCGCTGGAACGAGGAACAGGCTCACGAGCGTCGCGAACATCACGCCGAAGCCGAGGGACACGGCCATCGGGATGAGGAACCGCGCCTGCAGGCTCTTCTCCAGCAGCAGCGGAGCAAGGCCGCCGAACGTCGTGAGCGACGTGAGCATGATGGGCCGGAAGCGCTGTGCGCCCGCGCTGCGCACGGCATCCAGAAGGCTGTGGTGGTTGGCCCGCTCCTGGTTGATCCAGTCGACCAGCACGATGTTGTCGTTCACCACCACGCCTGCGAGGGCCACGACGCCGAACAGCGAGAGGATGCTCAGGTCGTATCCCGTGATCATGTGGCCTGCGACCGCGCCCACGAGGCCGAACGGGATGGCCGTCATGATGAGCACGGGCTGCAGGTAGCTGTTCAGCGGCACGGCGATGAGTGCGTAGATGAGGAAGAGCGCGAGGGCGAAGCCCGCGCCGAGGCCGGCGAGCACCTCGCGGCGCTTCTTCTGGTCGCCCTCGAAGCCCCAAGACAGGCCGTTGTACTGGGCAACGAGCGCCGGCAGGACGTTGGTTCGGAGGTCGCGGTTCACGGCCTCGGCATCCGCGGCAGGGTCGGCCTCGTCGATCTCCCCGCCGATGCGGATCACGCGTTTGCGCTCGACGCGCTGGATCGAGGAGAAGGAACGGCTGCGCTCCACCTCGGCGACCTCTGCAAACGGCACTTCAGCGCCCTGCGGCGTGCGGATGTGCATCGACTCGAGGTCGGTCAGCGACTTCCTGCCTGCCTCGGGGTAGCGCACCATCACGCGCACGTCGTCACGGCCGCGCTGCACGCGCTGCGCCTCCTCGCCGTAGAAGGCCTGTCGCACCTGCCGGGCGAGGTCCTGCTGGGTGAGGCCGAGCGATTCCGCGGTTGGGCGGATGCGGAGCTTCACCTCCTCCTTGCCGACCTTGTAGCTGTCGGTCACGTCCTGCACGGCCGGGTAGCGTGCAACCAGTGCCTTGAGGTCTGCTGCTGCTGCGCGGAGCACGTCGATGTCCTCGTGGTAGAGCTCGACGTCGACGTCCTTGCCGGTGGAGAAGAGCGAGGAGGTGAAGGAGAGTTCGGTGGCGTCCGGCACCGGTCCCACGCGCTCGCGGAGCATGGCCAGGATGGCCTCGGAACCGATGCTGCGCTTCTCGGAGGGCAGGAGCTGGATGTTGAGCTCGGCGAGATGCGATCCGCTCGCGCCCTGTGCGTCGCGCTGCCCTGCGTTGCGCGCCTGCTCCACGGCATAGGGTTGCTCGCCCACGGTGGCCAGCATGTGCTCGAACAGCGACGGTTCGCCTGCCGGGCGCGACGCATCGAGTTCCTTCCCGAGGTCGGCTGCGATGCTCTCGATACGAGCGAGGATCGAACTGGTGCGCTCGACGGTGGTTCCCTGCGGCATGACGAGCGAGACGACGATGTTGTCTCCCTCCACCGTCGGGAAGAACACGAAGCGCGGCGTGCCGGTGAGGACGCTTGCCGCGGTCACCAGCATGGTTGCAACGGCTGTGGCGATGGTCAGGTAGCGCCAGCGGAGCGCGAAGTCGCAAAGGGGCCTGTAGATCGAGCGGATCGTGGCATCGAGGCCGCGCTGGAATCCGGATTGCACGAGGCCCCATGCGCGCGCGGGCAGCGAGGGTTGACGACCCTCTTCCGGGAGCGGGATCGAGGCGAGGTGTGCAGGCAGCACCAGCTTGCTCTCGATCAGCGAGAACAGCAGCACGGGGATCACGATCAGCGGGATCACCCGCCAGACCTGCGCGTCGGATCCCGGCACGTTGAACATCGGCAGGAACGCCGCGATCGTCGTGAGCACCGAGGCGATGACCGGGATTGCGACTTCCTTCGAGCCCAGCAGGGCGGCCTTCCTGGGGCTCTCGGCGCGCTTGCGGTGCTCGAACACGTTCTCGCCCACGACGATCGCGTCGTCCACGACGATGCCCAGCACCAGCAGGAACGAGAACAGCGAGATGAGGTTGATCGAGACGTCGAGCGCCGGCATCAGCATCACGGCGCCGAGGAAGGCCACCGGGATGCCGAACCCGACCCAGAGCGCGAGGCGCAGTTGCAGGAAGAGGGCGAGCAGCAGCAGCACGAGGACGAAGCCCTGTGCGGAGTTCTTGAGCAGGAGCTCGATGCGGCCGCGCAGGATGACGGACTCGTCGCGCCAGGTGTCCATCGTGACGCCCGGTGGCAGCAGCGCCTTGCCGTCCTCTGCCACCCAGTCGCGCACCGACTGGGTGATCTGCAGGGCATCCTGGTCGCCCACGCGGAAGACCTTGAGGAGCACGGCTGGCTCGCCGTCGAAGCGAGCCACGAGGTCCACGTCCTCGAAGGCATCGATGACCGTGGCGACCTCGCCGAGCGTGACGCGCGTCCCGTCGCCGCGGCTCAGCAGCACCAGTTGCTCGAAGTCGGTGCTCGTGTATGCCTGCGACTGGGCGCGGATGAGGGTCTGGCCCGACTCCGACTTGATGCTGCCGGCCGGCAGGTCGAGGGAGGATCGCCGGACGGCCGCTGCCACCTCGTCGAAGGTGATGCCGTGTTCCTGGAGGCGCTGTTCGGACACCTCGATGGCGACCTCGTAGGGGCGCACGCCGTACAGCTCGACCTGGGTGATGCCGGGCAGGGTCGTGAGCGTGTCGCGTGCCCGCTCACCGATCGTCTTGAGCGTGCGTTCGTCCGCACTGCCCCGGATGGCGACGCTGATGACCTCCTTGCGGACCACCAGGCGCGAGATCACCGGCTCCTCGGTCTCCGCGGGGAAGTTGGTGATGGCGTCGACGCGCGCCTTGATGTCGTCGAGCACCTGTTCGATGTCTGCGCCCTGCAGCGCCTCGATCGAGACCACGCCGACACCCTCGGTGGCCACGGAGGTGACCTTGTCGACGCCGGTCACGCCCTCGACCGCTTCCTCGATGCGCATGCACACGCCGCGCTCGACCTCGACCGGGGTGGCGCCGAGGTAGGGGACGGTGACGGAGACCACGCTGGGGTTGATCTCCGGGAAGACCTCCTTCCGCACGAAGGGCAGCGTGAGCAGGCCTCCTACGA
>JBEATZ010000169.1:0-2606 GCA_041161695.1 Planctomycetota bacterium
CCAGTACGGCAATGCGATCGGCGAGCACGAAGGCGTCGACCGCATCATGGGTGACGACCACGGCGGGACCGTCGAAGTCCTCGAGCACGCGCTGCAGCAGCTGGCGCAGCTGCAACCGCGCCGAGGCGTCGACGGCCGACAGCGGCTCGTCGAGCAGCAGCATGGCCGGCCCTGTGGCAAGCGCGCGTGCCAGGGCCACGCGCTGTGCCTCGCCGCCGGAGAGTTCGCGCGGCCGGCGGTCGCCGAACCCCGCGAGCCCCACGGCCTCGAGCCAGTGCAGCGCGCGCTGCCGCGCCTCGCGCACCGTCACGCCGCGGGCGCGCGGTCCGTAGGCGACGTTGTCGCGCACCGACATGCCCGGAAACAGCAATGCGGCCTGCGGCACGAAGCCGGTGCCGCGCTGCTCGGGCGGCACGAACGTGCGCGTTGCAGGATCGTCGAGCACGGTGGCGCCGAGGCGGATCGAGCCGCGGTCGAGACCGAGCAGCCCGGCCATGGCGTGGAGCACGGTCGACTTGCCCGCACCGTTGGGCCCCACGAGCGCGAGCACCTCGCCGCGCGCGACCTCGCACTCCGCCTCGACGCGGAAACCGCCGCGCACCACCGTGCCGTCGAAGCGCAGGCTCACCGGCGCACCACCAGGCCGTTGCGCAGCAGGAACAGCACCACGACCGACACCGAGGTGAGCACGAGGCCGAGCGCGATGGCGAGGTCGGGATCCGTCTCCATGGCGATGCCGCAGGCGAGCGGCATGGTGCGCGTGGTGCCCTCGAGGTTGCCGGCGAACAGCTGGGTTGCGCAGAACTCACCGAGCGCCCGCGCCCAGCACAGCAGCGCTCCAGCGCCAAGCGAGGGCAGGGTCATGGGCACCGTGACCGTGACGAAACGGCGCAGCGGGCCCGCACCCAGCGTGGCAGCCACCTCGAGGTGCCGGCGGTCGAAGCTGCGCAGGCCCGCTTCCGCGCTGAGCACGAAGAAGGGCATGCCCATGTAGGCAGCGGCAACCACCGTGGCGGCGGTCGTGAACGGGATGGTGATGCCGAGCGCCTGCTCGAGCCACGGCCCCAGCAACCCGTTGCGGCCGAAGGCGAGCAGCAGTGCGATGCCCGCGACCACCGGCGGCAGCACGATGGGCAGCAGCACGACGATGCGCACCGCCGTGCGCAGCGCGGAGTTGCCGGCCGCGAGCCACACGGCGAGAGGCAACCCGAGCGACACGGCAACCGCCAGTGCGCCGAGCGAACTCACCAGCGACAGCCGCACGGCATCGTGCAGCGCGGGCGATCCCACGAGTCCTGCCAACTGGGCCCACGGTGCGCGCGCGACGAGACCCGCGAGCGGCAGCAGGAACAGCAGCACGCCGAGGCACGCAACGGCACCGGCGAGCATCCGCAGGGGAGTGCGGGCCGCGTGCTTCACGGCAACACGAACCCTTCCTGTTGCAGGATGTCGCGCCCACCGGGACCGCACGCGAACGCGATGAAGTCGCGGCCGCCAGTGCCGTTCCCGCCGCAGTCAAGCAGCGCGATCGGGTAGGTCGCGACCACGTCGTGCGCCGGGTCGAGGGCGATCGCCTCGAGGCCCGGACTGCGCGCATCGGTGGCGAATGCGATGCATGCATCGAGTTCACCGAGCAGGACCTTCGCCACGAGCGCCTTCACGTTCGACTCGTCGGAGCGCGAACGAACGACGACGCCGGCGCGGCCGAGCGCGACCCGCGCGTACCTTCCGGCCGGAACCTCCGGGCCGCACAGCGCGACCCGCAGGTCCTCGCGCGCGAGGTCGGCGATGCCGCGCAGTGCCCTGGGGTTGCCGGCTGGCACGACCACGGCCAGACGGTTGGTGGCCAGCACGGCATGCGGCCCGGCCGTGAGGCCGAGTTCCGCCACCTTGTGCATGTTCGGCTCGTCGGCCGACGCGAACACGTCGGCACGGGCGCCCTCGCGCAGTTGCAGTGCGAGGTGTGCCGAGCCGGCGAGGTGCAGTTCGACGCGCGCGCCCGGATGGGCGGCCTCGAAGGCCCTTGCGATGCGCGTGATGGGCACGGTCAGCGAGGCCGCCGCGAACACCCGCACGGGCGGGGCCTCCCGGTCCGCGGGCCCGCAGCCCGTGGCGGGCAGCACGGCGCAGGCGGCGAGGAACAGGTCCATGGCCCGCGGGGTCACGCGTCGGCGTCCCCGGAACCCCCGTCGAGGGCTGCGAGCGAGGCATCGGCCAACTCGACCACGACGTTGGTGGCCTTCACGACCGCATGCGCCATCACGCCGGGCTTCAGGCCCATCGTCTCCACGGACTCACGCGTCACCAGCGACACCAGCCGGTACGGGCCGCAGCGCAGTTCGACCTGGGCCACGACCTTGTCGCAGGTGACCTTGGTGACGATCCCCAGCATGTGGTTGCGTGCCGAGGAGGTGCGCGCGAACTCGGGGTCCCGGTCGATGCGCTCGGCGAGCCTCGCCAACTGCACGCCGTCGACGAGACGCTGGCCGCCCGGGGAGCGCTTGGTGCGCAGCTTGCCCGTGTCTGCGAGCCTTCGCACCGTGTCCACGCTCACGCCGAGCAGCCGCGCGGCCTGACCCAGTCGGTAGGAGATCATGCAAGCGTTC
>JBEATZ010000186.1:0-17240 GCA_041161695.1 Planctomycetota bacterium
CCGCATGGTAGTCCACGCCCGCAGGACCCCCGAGCCGGAAACACCGCCCGCGCACCCGCGTTCTTCCCGCCGCAGGAGCCCCCCGATACCCTGCTTCCCCCCACAACCAGCCCCACGAGAACCATGAGCTTCACCCACCAGGGTCGCACGCTGTCCAAGGTCGCTGTCATCGGTTCCGGCCAGATCGGCCCGGACATCGCCCTCTACTTCACCAAGGTGCTTTCGCCCTTCGGCGTGCAGGTGGTGGTCGTCGACGTGTCGGCCGAGGCCCTCGCCAAGGGCAAGGCCAAGCTGGAGAAGAAGGTGGCGAAGGGCGTCGAGACCGGCGCGTTCACGGCCGAGCAGCAGGCGCAGATGGTCGGCGCCGTGACGTTCACGACCGACTACGGCCAGGTCGCGGGCGCGCAGCTCGTGGTCGAGGCGGCCACCGAGAACAAGGACCTGAAGGGGAAGATCTTCGGCCAGGTCGAGGGCCTCGTCACCGACGACGCCATCCTGGTGAGCAACAGCTCGCACCTCGAGCCCGAGGTGATCTTCGCCAACGCGCGCAAGAAGTCGCGCACGGGCGTCGTGCACTACTTCTTCCCCGCCGAGCGCAACCTCATGGTCGAGGTGGTGCCGGGCGCCGAGACGGCTGCCGAGGTCACGCGCTGGCTCATGTCGTTCTACGAGGCGATCGGCAAGGTGCCGATCCAGGTGAAGTCGCGCTACGGCTACGCGCTCGACCCGATCTTCGAGGGCCTGTTCCAGGCGTGCGCGCTGCTCGCCGAGCAGGGCACGGGCACCACCAAGCAGATCGACCTCGTCTGCAAGAAGACCTTCCGCATGGGCGTGGGCTCCTTCACCGCCATGAACCTCACCGGCGGCAACCCCATCACCGCCGTCGGCCTCGACAACTACACCACGAAGATCAACGCGTGGTTCCGCACGCCGCAGAGCCTCAAGGACAAGGTGGCCGCGAAGGCCAACTGGGAGGTGCCCTCGCGCGACGAGGTCGTGGACGTGCCCGAGGCGCTGGCCGGGCAGATCCGCAACGACCTGCTGGGCGCGTACTTCGGCCTCTGCGGCGAGGTGGTCGACGCCGGCCTCGTGTCGGTTGCCGACTTCAACATGGGCCTCGACACCGGCCTCGACATGAAGCCTGCGTTCAGCTTCATGAACGAGCTGGGCACGGCGAAGGCGCTGGAGCTGGTGCGCGCCTACGCGGCGAAGCACAAGGGCTTCGTGGTGCCGAAGTGCATCGAGCAGCACGGCGCCGCCAACAAGCCGTTCGACATCCCGGTGGTGCTGCGCGAGGACCGCGACGGCGTGGCGGTGCTCACCATCCGCAGGCCGAAGGTGCTCAACGCCCTCGACCAGTCGGTGTTCGAGGAGATCCGCAGGCGCTTCGAGGAGTGCGACCGCGACCCGAAGGTCGTGGGCATCGTGCTCACGGGCTTCGGCAAGAAGGCCTTCGTGAGCGGCGCCGACGTGAACTTCCTCGCGAAGATCACCGGCCCTGCCGACGGTGAGCGCACCTCGCTGACCTCGCAGGCCTGCGTGAACGCCGTGGAGGACGTGAAGAAGCCCACGGTGTGCGCGATCAACGGCCTCGCCTTCGGCGGCGGCATCGAGACCGCCATGGCGTGCGAGCTGCGCATCGCCCAGAAGGGCCTCAAGGTGCTGGCCGGCCAGCCCGAAGCCAACCTCGGCATCATCCCTGGCGCCGGCGGCACCCAGCGCCTGCCGCGCTGGATCGGCGTCGCGCGCGCAGCCGAGATGCTGCGTTCGACCAAGCCGATCTCCTCGGCCAGGGCGCTGGAACTGGGCCTCGTGAGCGAAGAGGTCGATGGCGACCTCGTCGGCCGCGCCGTGCAGATCGCGAAGGACCTGGCGAGCGGCGTGCGGCCGCGCCAGCGCCTCGACCAGCAGCCGATGAAGGACGTCCCGGCCTCCCTGCCTGCCATGGAGCTCGGGCACCTGAGCCGCAAGGTCGACGAGATCCTCTGCAAGGCGATCCTGGGCGGCGCCCGCATGACTCTGCGCGATGGGCTCGCCTTCGAGGCGAAGTGCTTCGGCGAGGTCTGCGGCACCGAGGACATGCGCATCGGCGTGACCAACTTCCTGAAGAACGGTCCGCGCGCGAAGGCCGAGTTCCTGCACCGCTGACCTGCGGGTCGGGTGCGCGCATCGCCCATGGCATGGGCGGTTGCGACGCACTCTTGGCCCGGTGCAGCACACCCATCTGGTACGGATCCGCGACCTTGCTGGCGAACTCCGCCGCACCCGCAGCGCGGTATCCTTCGAAGGCCCTGCCATGGCCGGAATCCACCCGATGCAGCTGCTCCGCACCGCCCTCGGCTCCCTTGCCCTCGCCGCCGCGCTCACCGCGCAGGTGACGGTGACGGTCCCCTGCAGCAAGGACAACACGCTCTACGAGAGCGCCACCGGGTCGCTCAGCAACGGCGCCGGCATCCACACCTTCTGCGGCCTCACCGGCCAGCCGCTGCTGCGGCGCACCCTGTCGCAGTTCAACGTGGCGGCTGCCGTGCCCGCGGGCGCACGGATCCTCACCGCGACCATCCAGTACAACATCTCCCGCAGCGCCGTCGGCAGCGATGTCGACATGTTCCTGCACCGGGTGAACGCGAGCTGGGGCGAGGGCAACTCGAACGCCACCAACCAGGAGGGCACGGGCGCGAGCGCCACGAACAACGATGCCACCTGGATCCACCGGTTCTACCCCAACCAGCCGTGGACCACGCCGGGCGGCGACTTCCGCACCACGCCCAGCTCGGTGTTCCGCACCACGGGCTACGGCACCTTCAGCTTCCCGTCCACGAGTGCGCTCGTCACAGACGTGCAGTCGATGCTCGACAACCCCACGTCGAACTTCGGCTGGCTCATCAAGACCAACGAGCAGACGGCCTACGTCACGCGCCGCCTCGACAGCCGCGAGAACAGCTTCCCGGTCAACCGCCCGGTGATGACCGTGACCTACATGACGCGCGGCACCACGGCGGTCGTGGGCACGCCCTGCCCGACCCCGAACCAGGCGCTCACGCTGGCGGCGAGCGGAGCCACCAGCCCGGGCACCACCACCTTTGCGCTCAGCGGCGGCGTGCCGGGCGGCCTCGCAGCCGTGCTGCTGAGCCTCGAGCTCGACCCCTTGGGCACGCCGCTGTTCCCGTTCTGCCCGCTGTACCTGCCGTTCGGCGGCACGATCACCACGCAAGCCGTGCTGACGCTCAGCGGAACGGGTACGGGTTCGACGAGCCTCACCGTGCCCGCGAACCTCGGCGGCGTGTTCCTCGCCGCGCAGGCAGCAGCCGTCGATGCGCTGCCGGTGGGCTACACGCTCTCGAACGCAGCAGCCGTGCTCATGCAGTGACGCAGGCGCTCAGCGGCAGAGCCGCGGCGCGCCGATGTCGAGCACGGTCTTGAGGCCGGGCGTGGCCGCCGCAACCGAGTGGAGGCTGTTCACGAGGATCGCAGCCGTGGCCTGGTCGCCGGCGATGCCGCCCTCGAACTTGAGGCGGATGGCAGGCGTGCTCTCCAGCACCACCTCGTCGCGGGGGTTGGGCGCGCCCACGTACATGCTGAGGTCGAGGTGGATGACCGCCTCGCTGCCGCTGTAGCCGTAGCCGTGGTTGCGGATGCCCGCGACCTGCCCGGTCTCGACGGTGAGGAACTGCGTCTTGCGCACCTCGGTGGCGAGCACCGGCTCGACGGTCTGCTCGATGCGATCCACGGCGAAGCCCAGCGCCTTGGCCAGCAGCGCAACCGACTCGCGCATGCCGATGTGGCCGAAGCGGCCCGTGGCCATCTGCTCGTCGAACTGCGCCTTGGTGAGGCCCGCGCCCACCTTCTTCTGCAGCGGCAGGCGACGCGTGCCCGCGTCGACCACGCGCACGCAGCGCACCTTCTTCACGTCGAAGCACGGGGCGCTCGCGACGATGGCCACGTAGTCCATCGCGTAACCGGGGTTCACGCCGGTGCCCAGCACGCTCACGCCGTGCGCCTTGGCCGCAGCATCAATCTCCTGCGCGATGGCAGGGTTCTGGAACTCGGGCACCAGCAGCTCCTCGGTCGAGCTCACCACGTCCACGCCGCAGCGCGCGGCCAGCAGCAGCTGGTCCTTCACCACCGGCATGAACGAGCTGGTGCAGTGCAGCATTGCGTCGGGCTGGAGGCGCTTCAGCTCGGCCTCGGCATCCCCGCTCACCACCACGCCGGTCTTGTGGCCCAGCGACAGCAGCTCGCCGAGGTCCTTGCCGACCTTGGCGGGGTCGACGTCGATGGCGCCCACGAGCTGCACCGTCTTCTTCTGCAGCGCGAGGTGCGCGGCAGCCATGCCGATGGGACCGAGACCGAAGGAGACGACGCGGAGGGGCTTGGTGGACATGCGGGGTCTGATGAGGAGGCGCAGATGCTAGGACCGGCGCGTCGCCGCGCCATGGGCCCTCGTCACCGTGCGGCAGGCGTCGGCGAATTGCAGGACGGCGCCGACAGGGCCTGCGCCTCCCGCACCATCTCCACGAACATGGCCGTCACCGGGTGGTGCGGCTGCAGCTCGGGATGAAAACAGGCGGCGAGGATCAAACCCTTGCGCACCAGCACCGGGTCGCCGTCGCGCCAGGCCAGCACCTCGGCGCCCGGGCCCACGGCGCGGATGCGCGGCGCGCGGATGAAGGTCCCGGTGGTGCCGGCTGGCAGCATCGGGCTCTCCAGGGCATGCGTCCCGGAGTGCAGCTGACGGCCGTAGCCATTGCGCACGACGGTGATGGGCAGCAGGCCGAAGCTGCGCTGCGCCGGGTTCTCGACGTGCTCTGCCAGCAGGATCATGCCGGCACAGGTGGCGAGCACCGGGATGCCGCCCTGCAGCGCCGCGGCGAGCGGCTGCTCGAGGCCCTCGACGGCGAGCAGCTTGAGCATGGTCGTGCTCTCGCCGCCTGGCAGCACGAGGCCACTCAGGCCCTGCAGGTCGGCGATGCCGCGCACCTCGCGCGTCGCCACGCCGAAGCGCGCGAGCGCCTCTGCGTGGTCCGCGAAGTCTCCCTGCAGCGCGAGGATGCCGACGACCATCGCAGGCTCGCTCAGATGCCGCGGCCGGCGAAGCGCTCGGACTCCGGCATGTTCTGCACCTGCAGGCCGCGCATGGCGTGGCCGAGGCCCTTCGAGACCTCGGCGATGATCTTGGGCTCGCGGTAGTGCGTGGTGGCGCGCACCACGGCCTTGGCGAACTTCTCGGGGTTGGACGACTTGAAGATGCCCGAGCCCACGAACACCGCCTCGGCGCCGAGCTGCATCATGAGCGCGGCATCGGCAGGCGTGGCGACGCCGCCGGCGGAGAAGTTGGGGACCGGCAGCTTCTGGTGCTCGCTCACCCACTGCACGAGCTCGTAGGGCACGCGCAGCTCGGCGGCCTTGCGCTCCAGCCAGGCGCGATCGCGGCCCTGCAGCTCGCGGATGCCCGACATGAGAGCGCGCATGTGGCGCACGGCCTCGACGATGTTGCCGGTGCCGGCCTCGCCCTTGGTGCGGATCATCGCGGCGCCCTCGTGGACGCGGCGCAGCGCCTCGCCGAGGTCGCGGCAGCCGCACACGAACGGCGTGCGGAACACGCGCTTGTCGACGTGGTACACCTCGTCGGCAGGCGTGAGCACCTCGCTCTCGTCGATGCAGTCGACCTCGAGGGCCTCGAGCAGCTGCGCCTCGACGAAGTGGCCGATGCGCACCTTGGCCATGACCGGGATGCTCACCGCGGCCTGGATGCCCTGGATCATCTCCGGATCCGACGAGCGCGCGACGCCGCCGTCCCTGCGGATGTCGGAAGGCACGCGCTCGAGCGCCATCACGGCGCAGGCGCCGGAGTCCTCGGCGATGCGCGCCTGCGTGGCGTCGACGACGTCCATGATCACGCCGCCCTTCAGCTGTTCGCAGAAGCCGATCTTGGACACGAGTTCCTCGGCCGTGAAGCCGGGCACGGAGGGAAGGGGATGCTTGCCGTTGGACGTGGTCATGGGAGGTGGTTCAGAGCAACAGGCGGTTGGATGTGGCTGGGGGCGTGACGAGCAGGCGCGCGACGTCCGCGAGGACGGCGCAACCCGACGGGATCTGGGAGGTCTCGACGCGCGCGACCGAGAGACGGCAGCCGTTGGAGGGCCTGCCGGTGGGATCGAACGCCGAGCCCGGGACGACGAGGACACCGCGCTCGGCCGCGAGCGTGGCGAGTCGTTCGCCGGCTCCCGTGCCGTGGACGCGCTCGGGCAGCTCGAGCCAGAGCAGGAATCCGCCCTGCGCACGCGTGATGGTGCAGTCCTCGGGCAGCCGCGCAAGCAGCTGCTCCTGCACGAGGCGGTGCCGCTGCGCGAGTTCACTGCGCAAGCGCGTCAGGTAGCGGTCGAGGCTGCCGTACTGGACGAAATTCACGAGCGCTGCCTGCAGCAGCGAGCTCGTCTCCAGGTCCATGAAGCGCTTCACGGCACCGAGCGGCGCGAGCATCGCGTCGCTGGCGTGCAGCCAGCCGAGGCGCAGGCCGGGGAACAACCCCTTGCTGAACGAGTGCACCGTGACGGTGAGGCCGCGCGGGTCGAGGCTGCGCAGTGATGGTTCGTCGCGGCCCTCGAAGCGCAGCTGGCTCTGGTACTCGTCCTCCAGCACCGGCACCTGCGTACGCGCCACCAGCTCCATGAGTGCCACGCGCTGGTCGGTGTCGAGCGTGCGCCCGGTGGGGTTGTGGAAGGTGGGCATCAGGTACAGGAGCCGCACGTTGCCGCGCTGCAGCACCTGCTCCAGCACCGCGAGGTCGATGCCGTTGGGGCCGGTCGGGACCGGCACCAGCTGCAGGCCGTGGGCCTGCAGCAAGCCGATCATCTGGTGGTAGGTGGGCACCGGGACCGCCACGGCGTCGCCCGGCTTGCACAGCGTGCGCAGCACGAGATCGAGGGCCTGCTGGGCGCCGGCGGTGACGAGAATCTGCTCGCCGCTGGCCCCGCGCTCGCCGGTGCGGCGGGCGAGCAGGTTGCGCAACTCGGGCAGGCCGCTCGGGTGGCCGTAGCGGAACAGTTCGGCGCCGCGGTCGCGCAGGGCGCGGTCGATGCAACTGCGCAGGTCGTTGAGGGGGAAGAGGCCGTCCTGCGGGTTGAGCTCGGCGAAGTTGGCGACCTCGGGCTTGTCGGCGGGCGTGCGCAGCGGCGTCGCGGCATCGCGCACCTGGCGCATGGCGGCGAGGGCGAACGGACTGAGCGGGCTCTCGTCGGGCGCGCCGCTGCGCAGCACGGTGGTGCCGCGGCCCACGGTGCCCTCGACGAGGCCACCGTCTGCCAGCAGCTTGTAGGCGCTCTGCACGGTGGTGCGCGTGACCTTTGCAGCCTCGGCGACCGTGCGGATCGGCGGCAGCCGGTCGCCCGTGCGCAGCCGGCCCGACTCGATCGCTTCGCGGTAGTAGTTGGCGATCTGCTCGGCTTGCGGCAGCTCGGACGCGGCTTCGAGATGGGGCAGCAACTGGGTCACGGGGGCGAGTTTTGTAGCGGACAACTTGCACCGGTCAAGAGGCCATTTTGGCTGTCGTTTTGTGCCCACGGGAGCCTTAGGGCACAAGATCTTGTGGCGTAAGAGGTTGGCGCAGGCAGCTGTCCGATGGGGTCGAATCGGCCTGGGTCGTGGGTCACGGGGTGGACCCGCGGAATCCTGGCCCGCGAGCCGCCGGCGGAACGGGATCCGGGGGCTGGTTGGGGCCCCGACGGCGCCCCGCGGACGGCTCCGGACCGGCCCGGACCACCGCAGGTGCGGACCCTCCCCGGAGCCGAGGCGCGGTCCGCTCGATGGGACCGGACGGCTGTCGCACCCCTCAACACGCCCCCCCATTCCTGCTCGATACCTCCACAGCTTCGGAGGGGAATGGGGAAGAACACAACGATCGGGGGGGCACTCTTGTGCCTCGTGGGGCTCTGCGGCCTGGTGACCTTCAGCGGGGGCGAGCCCGAGCTCTCTCCCCTGATCCTGCTGCCGGAGCCCTACCACGTGCCGGTGGCTGCAGAACCTGCCGTGGCCGGGTTGCCGGAGGATCCGCAGGCGATTCCCTCGGCGCCGCTCGCCGAGATGCAGACGGCCTCCGGTCCGGCACCGCGCACCCTGGTGCGCATCGCCGTCGGCACCGAGGCGCGCGAGTTCTTCGACCCCCTCTGGGAGGCTGCGGTCGAACAGGCCCTCCCGCATCTCGACGTGATGGTCGCGGTCGCAGGCAACCGCGACGCGCTCGACCAGCTCCGTCAGGAACGGGTGGACCTGGCCGCGGTGCACGGCGAGTTGTCGTGGCGGGAGCGGGAAGCCGGGCTCGAGGCACACGGGCTGGGTCGCGAGCGCTTCGTGCTCGTCGTCCAGGAGGCGCACCAGCCCTGGGAGCTGGGACAGGAACAGCTGCACGGTGCGCTGACAGGCAATGCCACCGACTGGCAAGTGCTCGGCGGCGCCAGGATGCCGCTGCGGGTGGTGATCCCTTCCGAATCCGGATTCCTGGACCGCGCGGCAAGTGCGCTGGTTCCGGGCGACCCGCTGTCCGAGGGCTGCGTGCGCGTCGTCGACGAGGCCGCCGTCCTGGAGCGGGTGCGCACCGAACCCGGATGCCTTGGCATCGTGCGCGCGCCCGCCCTCGCGGGCGCCGCGGGCGTGCGGGCCGTGCGCATCGAGGGACTCGACCTCTCCACGGCGCGCATGCAGGCAGGGAGCTGCCGCGCCGGAGAACGGGTCCTGCTCGTGACCCACGAGGCCACCGGCACCGCAGGTCGCGAGGTCGCGGCCTTCCTCACCGCGCCCGCAGGCAAGGCACTGTTGCGCCGCAGCCTGCTGGTCGACTGAGCGCCGTCGCGGTGGCGCAGGGCGCCGCGCTCAGAAGCGCAGGCCGGCGCCGAGGAACCAGCCCTCGAAGCGTGCATCCACGTCGAAATCGCGGCTCGAGGCGATGCCATCGGCATCCATGCCGATCAACCGGTAGCCGAGCAACAGCTCGAGGTGGTCGATGGGCTGCGCACGCAGCATGAGCTGCGTGTCCCACCAGCTGCCGTCGGCGTCGTGGTACTGGTACACCGACATGCCGCCCACGCCTGCGACGAAGGAGACGACGCCGAGGTCGACCTCGCCCTCGAGGTAGAGCTGCGGGATGAAGGTCTCCGAGTCGATCTCCTCGAAACCTGCGGCAGCGCCGGCATCGGCCGTCAGGTCGAGCCGGTAGTAGGAGACCTGGACGCCGGGTCCGAAGTGCAGCGTCTCGCTGTCGAGCACGTCGTAGGCCCACGATGCCTGCACGGCCGTGAACTCCAGCGCCGTGTTCACGGGCGTCCCCGTGGCGATGTCGCCAAACGGTGCAGACAGCGTGCCGCTGCCGTCGCTGGAGTAGTCGAAGACGTTGAAGCGGACGGTGTGCCCGCCCCACGTGCCCTCGGCCTGGAAGTAGGGCAGGGCTTCACTCTCGCCGACACCGAGGTCGCTCCGCAGGTTGTTGCGGTCGGTCTCGAGGTTGTTGGTGCCGGCCGTGTTCTGGAGCGCGATGTCGCCGCTCATGCGCCCGCTCATGCCGGAGAGCGAGGCGCGATAGTGGTTGGGGGCACAGGCCGCGGAGACCGCGAGCAGCGCGAGAAGGAGGATCGAGTTCCCGGTCTTCATGGCTGGGAACATAGCTCCGTGGACGCGGCTTTTCCCTACGCGGCACAGGCTCCCTCGCACCGCTGGCTGCAGCGGTCCCGATCCGGGACGGCGAGTCCTACTCGAGCGCGAAGCCGAGCTGGCGCAGTTCCTCCCGCAGTGCGGCGCGCGCCTTCACGTAGCGGCTGGCGCTGCCCCAGAGCACGGCCATGCGGTCGGTCCAGCCCTTGGCCTCGTCGATGGGCCTCGCACCGGGCGCGAGCGCGGCGTTCGACTTCCGCGCCCAGGCGCGCATGTCGTCGTCTGCGCGCGCGAGCGCTGCAGGGATCGCGGCCTCGTCATACCGCTCGCGGTGCAGCACGGCGTCGAGCGGCATGCGGCCGCGGTCGAGGGGCTGCTCGGCCGGGTGGCCGATCGTCATGCCGTACACCACGTAGACGTGGCGCGGCAGGCCCAGCAGTTGCGCGAGCTGGAGCGGGTGGTTGCGCGCGGCGCCGATCATGCACGCGCCGAGCCCCTCGGACTCCGCGGCGAGCTGGAGGTTCTGGCCGAGCAGGGCGGCATCGACCGTCGACTGCAGGAAGAGCTCGAGGCTCTGGGCCTGCACGACCCCGCCTGCGCGCTCGGCGCACAACGCCAGCTTGTGCAGGTCTGCACACACGGCGGCGAACAGCGGCGCCTGCACGATGTGCTGCTGGCTGCCGCACAGCGCTGCGACTGCGGCACGGCGCTCCGGGTCCTCGACGGCCACCACCGCATAGGCCTGGATGAAGCTCGATGTCGAGGCGCGCCGCGCGGCGTCGACCAGCCGCTCGAGCTGCCCTGCGGCGAGCGGATCGGGACGGTAGGCGCGGATCGAACGGTGGCGGTGCATCTGCTCGACGACACCGTGCGGTCCGGCTGCGAGGTGCGCGCGGGCGGCGCGCAGGTCCTCGGGGTGGTCCAGGTCCGCGCACACCCACGGGTTGGCGGTGGGCACGACGCGCACGCGAGCCCGGTCCGCGTGCACGACATCGCGCAGCGTGGCGCCCGGGCGGTCGAGTTCGGCGAGCGCCGTGCGCAGGAACGCAGCGGGATGGCCGACGCGTTCGCGCCAGAGCGGCAGGCAGACGGCCACGCCCGGCTCCAGCAGCCGCGCGGCGAGCGCGGCGAGCGTGTCCGCCATCACGAGCGCATGGTCGACGGGGAACACGAGCACGCGCGCGACCTCGGCGGGCAGTGACTGCGCACCGGCCCGCACGCTGTTCGCCATGTCGAGGCCGGGCTCGGTGACCACCACGTGCACGCCCGCACCGAGGTCGGGCAGCGGCGCGGCCGAACGGCTGCGCACCACCACGACGTGGCCGAGTCCTGCCGCGCGGCACTGCGCGACGATGCGCTCGATGGCCGTGGTGCCGCCGAGGTCGAGCAGCGCCTTGTCGGCGCCCATGCGCTCGCCCCTGCCGGCCGCGGTGACGATCACGCCGCAGGGCGCAGCCGGTTCCATGTCAGCTGCCGCGGATCTCCGAGAGCGTCAGCAGCGGCTCCACGCGGTGCTTCGCGCGGAACGGCGCGGCATCGGGATCCTCGCGGTCGGCGATGGCCACCACCACCACCGGCACCGCGCCCACCTCGAGCACGGCGTCGATGGCCTTGAGCGCGGAGCCGCCCGTGGTCACCGTGTCCTCGACGATCGCGACCTTCTCGCCCTTCTCGAGGTCGCCCTCGATGCGCGACCCGGTGCCGTGGCCCTTGGCCTCCTTGCGCACCAGGAACGCCTTGAGGTTCTGGCCGGTCTCGTGCGAAAGCGCTGCGACGGCGCTGGCAATGGGGTCGGCGCCCAGCGTGAGGCCGCCCACCGCGGTGATCTCGGGGAAGGCCTTGAGCTTCTCGAGCAGCAGCTTGGCGATGAGCCAGAGGCCCTCGGGATGCAGCGTGACCTTCTTGCCGTTGATGTAGAAGTTCGAGCGCTTGCCCGAGGCAAGGACGATGTCGATGCCGTCCTTGTAGGCGCGCTCGCGCACGAGCTGCAGCAGGCGCTGCTTCGCCGCCTTGGGGTCGAAGGTGCGGGAACCGGGTGCGGAGGTCTCAGTGGTCACGCGGATGTGATACCCAGCGGCCGCACCCCGTCCAAGCCAGCCGTCAGGTCTTGCTGGCGGCGAGCCTCAGGTCTTGCTGGCGGCGAGACGGTCCTGCTCGATGTCGGAGAGCATCTCCTCGGTGATGTCACCGGTCGGATACTCGCCGTTGAAGCAGGCCATGCAGAACTTGGTCTTGCCGGCGCCCGCGGTGCGCACCGCCTCCACCATGTCGGGGATGGTCTGGTACAGCACGTAGTCGGCGCCGAGTTCGGCTGCCACCTGCTCGTGGTTGCGACCGCGCGCCACGAACTCGCGCTTGGTCGACATGTCGATGCCGTAGGGGCAGGGCGACAGCAGCGGCGGCGAGTACGAGGCGAGATAGACCTTGCTGGCGCCCATCTGCCGCGCAATGCGCACGATCTGGCGGCTCGTGTTGCCGCGCACGATCGAGTCGTCGAGGATCAGCACGCGCTTGCCCTCGAACTCGCTGCGGATCGGGTTGAGCTTCTGCCGGATCGAGTCCTTGCGCTGCTTGTCGTTGGGCATGATGAACGTGCGCCCGACGTAGCGGTTCTTGACGAAGCCCTCGCGGTAGGGGACGCCCAGTGCCTCCGCCATCGCCTGGCCGGCCGTGCGCGCCGACTCGGGAACGGGCACCAGTACGTCCACCTCGAGACCGGTTGCCCGCCACGACTCTGCCAGCTTGCGGCCGAGGGCGAGGCGCGTCTCGTACACCGACGTGCCGTCGAGGATGGTGTCGGGACGTGCGAAGTAGATGTGCTCGAAGATGCACGGACGGTGCGTCTTGTCGCCCACCTGGTGGAACTGCGGCACGCGGTCCTGGCCGATCCACAGCAGTTCGCCGGCCTTGAGGTCGCGCACGATCTCGTAGCCCGAGACCTCCAGCACGACGGACTCGCTCGCCACCGCGTACCACGTGCCCTCGGGCGTCACCTTGCGGCCGAAGATGCACGGCTTGATGCCGTACGGGTCGCGGAAGGCGTACATGCCCTGGCCGCCGAGGATGCCGACCACGGAGTAGGCGCCCTTCACGCGCTCGAAGACCTCCTTGGTCGCCGCCTTGACGTCGTCGACGTGCACCTGCTCGCCGGCGCGCCGGATGAGGCGGTCGGCAAACACGTACAGCACGACCTCGAGGTCGCAGTTGGAGGCAAGGCGCACCGAGCGGTTGGCGAAGTAGTTGCGCTTCAGCTCGTGGAAGTTGGTGACGTTGCCGTTGTGGGCCATCGCCACGCCCACGGGGAAGTCGAGCCAGAACGGCTGGACGTCCGTGTCCTCACCGAGGCCGACCGTCGGGTAGCGCACGTGGCCCACGGCCATCGGTCCGCGCAACCGCTGCAGGTGCTTGTCCTGGAACACCTCGCGCACGAGCCCCAGGCCCTTCTTGGCGTGGAACTTGTCGTTGAAGCTCACGACGCCTGCAGCGTCCTGGCCGCGATGCTGGATGGCCAGCAGCCCGGTGAGCACATCCTGGATGACGTCGTGACCGTCGGGACCGAAGATCGAGATGAAGCCGCACATGGTGGAGGGGTGAGGACTCTACCATCGGACCTGCCATGGCGAACCTCTGCAATCTCGATGGCTTGATCGCGCCGGAGAGCGAGACCGTCGTCCCGGTGCTCGACCGCGGCTTCCTGTTCGGCGACTCGGTCTACGAGGTGATCCGCACCCTGGGCGGTGCCCCCTTCGCCTGGGAAGAGCACCTCGACCGGCTGTGGCAGTCGGCCGCGGGGATCCGCATGCGGCTCGACCTCGACCGGCGCACGGTCGTGAAGCGCATCGCCGACACGCTCGCAAGGGCCGGCAACGACGAGAGCTACATCCGCATCGTCGTCTCGCGCGGCGCCGGCAGCGCGCCCAACATCGACCTCTCCCACGCCCCCGCGAAGCCCTGCTGGCTGGTCATGGTGCGCGCCCTCGCGCCCATCGACGGCGTGCCGGTGCACCTCGCCCGGGTCGAGGGCGCGCCGGTCGTTGCGCAGCCGTTCGACCCGGCGGTGAAGAGCGGCAACTACCTCAACAACGTCCTGGGCCTCGCCGAGGCCCGCGACCGGGGCGCAACCGACTGCCTGTTCCTCAATGCGGAGGGCCACGTCACGGAGGCGTCGACGTCCAATGTCTTCGCCGTGGTGCGCGGCACCCTCTGCACCCCGCCCCTCGACAGCGGGATCCTCGCGGGCGTCACGCGCGCCCTGCTGCTGGAATGGTGCCGGGAGCAGGGCATCCCGGTCGCCGAACGCAACCTCACTGCGGGGGAGTTCGCGGCGGCCGACGAAGCCTTCCTCTCCAGCACGCTGCGGAGCGTGAGCCCCGTGCTCTCGCTCGACGGCAAGCCGTTCGGCAACGGCACCGAGGGCGCGCTCACCCAGCGCATCCGCCGCGGTTTCGACGCTTGGTGCCGCGACACGGCCCTGCCGCGCCACCAGCGCGCCCTGCAGGCACTGCTGGCATGAACGAAGCGAGCCGCACCGACGGGAAATGCATCCCGGCCGTGCGGCTCGTTGGCGTGGACCGAGCGCCCCGTCACGGGGCGCGGCGGGTCACAGCACTTCGCTGAGGATCGCCTGGATCTTGCCCAGCGTGCCGTGCAGGCGCTCGCGCTCGTCCTGCAGCGTCTTGACGGCGGCGATGATGCCCTCCAGCGAGCTGGTGTCGACCGAGGGGCCGGCGTTCTTGCGCGGACGGCCGCGCTTCTTGCCGCCGACAGCGGCCTTGGCGGCCTTCGGGGCCTTGGCCGACTTTGCGGCCTTGGCGGCCTTTGCAGCCTTGCCCGAACCGCGCGGCGACAGCTTGACGATGCCGAGCAGTGCCTGGGCGCGTCCGTACACGATGGGGTACAGCTTCAGCTTCTTCTTCGCGCCGGCGTCGCGGATCTCCGCGAACGTCGCCGTGCGGTTCTTCTGGAGATAATCCATCACGAATGCCATCTCTGGCGAGGTCTTCTTAGCAGCCATGGGTTCCTTTGGGAGGTGTGATTGCGGCGCAGCAACAAGGCGCGCTTTGGCAATGAGGGGCGGGATTGTGCGGTGCAATGACATGACATGCAAACAATCCGCGGGAAATGACAATGCAGTGACGCATGCCACAGTCAATGCTCATTGATCCGGGCGCGGTGCAACCCGGGTCTTTCTGACAGGGTCACTTCGCGGGCTGCACGTCGAGCGACTCGCCGGGGGCGAGCACGATGGAGCGCTGCGGCTGGATCGTCGCCTGGAACTCGTGGGCGTCGCCGAGGCGCAGCCTGCGGGCGGCCGGGAACACCTGCGGCAGGAACAGGTCGTCGAACACCACCTGCCCGGGCTTGGCCACGCGGGCGATCTCGAGGGCGTTCGGATTGCGGAGGCTCAGCACCAGCACGTCACAGCCGTCCGTCGGCACCTCGGCCGGGGCCAGCGTCGGCCCAACCACCAGCATCCTCACGCCGCCGACGAGGTCGATGCGGTAGCCCAGCGACCACGGCACGCCGCCGTCGGGCGCCTTGTGGCCGAGCGCCTTCACCTGGATGCCGCTGTCCTGCCCGTAGACCTGACCCGGCTCCACCAGCACGAGGTCGGTCATCGACACGAGCGGCAGGTGGATGGCGATGTGCATCAGGGTCGGGCGCGGCGGCTTGCCCGCGTGCATGCGCAGGATCATCTGGTCATTGCGGCGCACGATGTCGAGCGGCTGCGTGAGGATGCAGAACTCCATGCCGCCCCACAGCCAGTGGGCGAGGTCGGGACCCGCCGCGTCAATCACGAAGTTGGCCTGCTTGCTGCGCACGAGCCAGCCACCGAACGGCAGGCGGAACAAGCGGATGCCGCTCGCAGGCGGCTCGGCCCCGGCTGCGCGCGCCAGTTGCGCGAGCACCTGGTAGCCGTAGCTGAGGAAACCCTCGGCCGTCAGCCCTGCCACCTCGCGCGTCATGCGCCTGTGCACGCGCTGGTGGAACTCGAGCCAGTCGACGCGCGGGAAGCGCTCGCACACGTCGTCGAGCGCCTCGAGCGCCTTCAGCCGTTCGAGGCCGCCTGCGGACTGCGGCGGCGTCGAGCCGTCGTGCACTGCCGGACCGTGGGCAGCCAGCGTGCGCATCACGCCCGCGAGCACGGGATCGAGCGCATTGCGCTCGGCGCGCTTCGGCTTGTCGGGGAACTCCGGCACCACGCCGCCCAGCGACGCGAGTTCCTGCACCAGCATCACGCTGCCGAAGGTGCCCGGATCGACGCGCGGCCCGGTGCCGAACGTCCACCCCATGCGCGTCTGCGGCATGGGATCCGTGGTCTCGTCGAAGTCGTTGAGCACGGCCTGCAGGTCGAACGCGAGTCCTGCGGCAGCCTTCGCACCCGGCGCGAGGATCGCCTTCCACGGGATGCGCGCCTCGTAGACCGTGCGACCGTCCTCCTTGGAGTGGGTGACGAAGAGCTTGCCGTCCTCGACGATGCGTGCCGAGCCGCGCAACCGGTCCCAGAGCACGAGCTCGGTGCCGGTGCCCTCGGCGAGCCAGAACTCGGCGTCCTCGGCGCGCGTGGGCTCGGGCCCGGTGCCGCGCGTGTTGCGCGCGGGGTCGAAGGTGAGCACGAGGTTGTCGGCAACGGGCAGCTCGGTGAGCAGCACGTTGTCCGGATCGAGGGCGCGGTGCCATTCGTCGAGCACCTGTGCGGCGAGGTACAGGTACGTCTCGTCCCACAGCAGGAAGATCGCGCCGCTGAGGTCGCGGGGCCCCCGCCACGCGCCCACAGCCGTACCACTGAGCTGGCGCACGTCGGACAGGTCGATGGGCGGCAGTTCGGGCCACTCGGCGAGGCTGCCGTCGACGTCGACCTTCACGTCCCTGCGGTGCGCGGCGATGGTGCGCGGCACGGGCATGGGCGTGAGGGGTTGCTGTGCCTGGGCGCCGGGCGCCGCGGGCTGCGGATCCTGTGCGGACAGGAAGGAGGCGAGCATCAGGCTGCTGGCGATCACGGTGCGGATCATGGGCATGGGGACGACGGGCTCCAAGGCGCGAATAGGCGCGCCGGGGCGTGCGGCAACCGGTCAGAGCCAGCGCATCCGCCCACGCGGGCCGATCACCGCCCGCGGCCGGCCCACGAACGCGCTGGCCGGGTAGGGGCCGTGCACGCGGCTGTCCCGGCTGTCGAAGGAGTTGTCGCCGAGCAGGAAGAGCTGGCCCGGGGGCACCAGCACCGGCCACCCGGAATCCGTGCCAGGCATGCCTGGCACGCGCTCGCGGAAGTGGTGGATGTCGCGGAACACCTCGACCTGCACGCAATCCACCGCGCGCAGGGGGTCGACGGGCCCGGAGCCCGCGGCGACGACGCCGAGGGGCGCCGCGAACCAGCGGCTGCGGAGCACAGGCCGCGCGCGCGGCCCCTCGTCCGGCGCCTCGAGCGCAGGGTCGTGCTCGATGCACCACGCGAGGCCGTCGACCGCGATCCAGTCGCGGCCGTCGAGGTGGCCGAAGGCGACGCGAAGGGGCGTGCCGGGCAGCCGCGCGGCCACCGTGTGCGAGGCGAGGAGATCCTTGCCCTGGTGCAGCTCGACGGTGCCGCGGTCCAGCAC
>JBEATZ010000190.1:0-2551 GCA_041161695.1 Planctomycetota bacterium
CGCGAACACCGCCTACCTGTCGTGGCGCTACCTCGCCGTGCGCCACGGCTGGGCCGACCCCGGCACCGGCTGGTGTTCGTGGACCACGCACATCGACTGCGACCGCGTGCTGCAGGCGAAGGAAGCGCGCGTCCTCTGGGTCCCCAACGCACTGCTCGGGCTCGCGTTCTTCGCACCCTGCCTCGGCGGCTGGCTGCACGCCTGCCGCAGCGGTGAGGCCGCACGCGCCTTTGCCCTCGACGTGCTCACCGTCCTGCTCGGCTTCGCCTCGGTGCTCGCACTCGGCTTCCTCGTACTCATGGCGCAGCTCGATGCCTTGTGCCCGCTCTGCCCCTGGAACCACCTGCTGACATGGGTCGCGTTCGGCGCAGCCCTGCGTGCGCGCAGCCGGTTGCCGCAGGGCACGTCGCGCCGGGCGCTGCGCGGCACCATCGCAGCATGCGCGGCCCTGGGTCTAGCCGTCCTGGCCGCCTGGGCCCTGTTCAGCGGCCGCTAGCCACACCACTGTCCACACCACCACGCAAATGAAAGCCCTGCTCCCGGCCCTCGCAGCCCTCCTCGCCCTCGCGGCCTGCCGCTCTGCGCCGCAGTCCGCACCCGTCGCATGGGCCCTCGCCATCCACGGCGGCGCAGGCACGATCGACCCCGACCGCCCGGCAGCCGAGCGCACGCCCTACGAGCAGGCGCTCACCCGCGCGCTGGAGACCGGCAAGGCGATGCTGGGTTCCGGCGCGAGCGCCCTCGACACCTGCGAGGCCGTGGTGCGCATGCTGGAGGACGACCCGCTCTTCAACGCCGGCGTGGGCGCCGTCTTCAACGAGAAGGGCGAACACGAACTCGACGCATCGATCATGGACGGCTCGACGCTGCGCTGCGGCGCGGTGGCAGGCATACGCACGGTGAAGAACCCGATCTCGCTCGCGCGCCTCGTGATGACGCGCACGCGCCATGTGCTGCTCATGGGCGAAGGCGCCGAGGAGTTCGCCACGGCCATGGCGGTGGAACGCGTGCCCAACAGCCACTTCGACACCGAGGCGCGGCGGCGCGCGCTCGAGGCGGTGCTGGAGGAACGCAGGCGCACGGGCGCCCGCACCGGCCCGGTGCAGGACCGCAACGCCTACGGCACCGTCGGCTGCGTCGCGCGCGACGCCCTCGGCAACCTCGCCGCGGCCACCAGCACGGGCGGCCTGACCGGCAAGCGCTACGGGCGCGTGGGCGACACCCCCGTGATCGGCGCCGGCAACTATGCCGACGACACCGTGGCGGTGAGCGGCACCGGCACCGGCGAACAGTTCATCCGCCACGTCGTCGGCCACGCGATCGCCGCCCGGATGAAGCACGGCGGCCAGTCCCTCGAAGAGGCCTCGCGCGCGCTCGTGTTCGACGTGCTGGAACCCGGCGACGGCGGCGTGATCGCGGTGGACCGCCACGGCAACGTGGCCATGCCCTTCAACTCCAGCGGCATGTACCGCGGCACGGCGGACAGCACGGGCCGGTTCGAGGTCCGCATCTTCCCGTAGCCTGCTGCAACGGGGTCCCGTGGTATCGTCGCGCCGCGCGCCCGATGTCCGGGCGCACACGTGCACGACCTGGAGGACTCCATGGCTCGATCGACGGCTTCGCGCGCGCTCGCATGCGCCGCGCTCTTCAGTGCCCTCGGCGCCGCGCAGGCGCCCAGCGAGGGATTCGCGCCGCCCGTGCGGCTCAAGGCAGGCGACAAGTGGCTGGGCGAGAAGCGCCTCTACCCGTCGCCCGTGTTCCACGACGTGAACGGCGACGGCCATCTCGACATCGTCGTCGGCGACCTGCCCGGCAAGCTCACCGTGGCACTGCGCAAGCCCGGCACTGCGATGGCATTCGAGGCCGAGAAGGACCTGCTTGCCGCGAGCGGCAAGGCCCTCAAGTTCAACAACTGGTGATGCATCGGCATGAGTCCACAGTTCGTGGACCACGACGGTGACAAGAAGCTCGACGTGCTCGCAGGCACCTTCGACGGCTCGCCCCACGTGGCGCTCGCCGGCGAGGGCGGCTGGGGCGAGCCCGCGTGGATCCTCGACAAGGAGGGCCAGCGGATCGTCATGAACCAGTTCTGGAACACGGAGTCGAAGCCCGGGAAGTGGGACGAGACCAAGCGCTGCGACCCCAAGGACCACGCGCTGCCCAAGGGCCACCTCACGTCGGCCTGGGCGTGGGACTGGGACGCCGACGGCGACCTCGACCTGCTGCTGGGTGACTACGACGGCGGCCACCTGTACCTGCGCCGCAACGAGGGCAAGGCAGGGGCTGCTGCCTACGCCACCACCAACGAGGTGGTGTTCGCCGGCGGCAAGCCGCTGCACGTGAACAAGACCTCGACCCCGCGGATGGTCGACTTCGACGGGGACGGCATGCTCGACCTCGTCGTCGGCAGCATGGGCGACAGCTACGGCACCGCTGCCGGCGGCGAACTCGGGCGCACCCTGCTTGCCCGTGTTGCGGAACCAGTGCACGCCGCCGGCGTCGACCTGGTGCCCCCGAGCACGAAGGAACTGGCGGACGAGCCCACGCGCCC
>JBEATZ010000247.1:0-3722 GCA_041161695.1 Planctomycetota bacterium
CGGCCATGCGGTGCGTGATGTGGACGATGCCGCAGCCGCGGTCTCGCAGTTCGCGCACCACGCGGAACAGCCGCTCGGTCTCCGCCTGCGTGAGGCTGCTGGTGGGCTCGTCCATGATCAGCACCCGCGCGTTGCACAACAGCGCGCGCGCGATCTCGACGAGCTGCTTCTGCCCCGGGGCGAGCGTGCCGGTGATCCGCCGCGGGTCGACGTCGAGACCCACCCGCTCGAGCACCGCCACGGCCTCGCGCTCCATGCCGCGCTCGCGCAGCCACGGCCCCCGGCGCAGTTCGCGCCCGAGGAACAACGCGCCCGCAACCGTGAGGTTGTCGCACAGGCTGAGTTCCTGGTGGATGAGCGCGATGCCCGCGGCAAGCGCTTCACCAGGGCCCCGGAAGGTTCGCACCGCACCGTCCACGAGGAGGGTGCCTGCATCCGGCTGGTGGATGCCTGCGAGCACCTTCATGAGCGTGCTCTTGCCCGCGCCGTTCTCACCGATGAGGGCGAGAACCTCGCCGCTGTGGACCTGCAGCGACACGCCATCGAGCGCCCGCACCCCGGGAAACGCCTTGGCGATCCCGCGCACCTCCAGCAACGGAACCGGGGCGCCGCTCACCATCTCACTTCTTGCCCGTCTTCTGCTTCAGGTCGGCCCAGAAGGCCGCAACGTTGTCCTTGACGATCTTGCGGGCGGGGATGTTGAGGAAGCCGTCCTTCGGCAGCAGTGCCGCGCGCGCTGCGGCATCCGGGGCCCGCAACAACTTGCTCAGCAGTTCGACCGAAGTGCGCCCGTACTCGTAGGGGTTCTGCACCACCGTGCCGTGGATGTGGCCGTCGAGGATGCCCTGCAGCGTCTGCTCGTTCTCGTCGAACGCCACCACCTTGACCTTGCCGAGGCGCTGCGCCGACTGCACGGCCTCCAGCACGAGCGGCGGCTCGTACTCGAACAACCCCACCATGCAGGCGATGTCCGACCACTTGCCGAGTGCGTCCTGCGCCAGCGCCTTGGCCTTCTGGCGGTCGAACTGGTCGGTGAACGTGGCGCGGATCTCGTACTTCGCGCCCTTGAGCTCTGCTTCCTGCGGGTCGAAGCGGGTGTTGTCCATCGAGCGGTCGAGCAGCTCGTCGATCAGGCCCTGCCGGCGACGGCGGGCGTTGTCCTGGTCGAGCGTGCCCACCAGCACCACGATGGCGCCGCCGTCGGGCAGCGCTTCCTTGACGAGCTGGCCGCACATGCGACCGGCCTCGTAGTTGTCCATGCCCACGTAGGCGAGGCGCTTGCTGGCCGGGGCGTCCGAGTCGTGCGTGACCAGCAGCGCCCGGTCGGCGACGCGATCGAGCAGCGCGGTCATGTTCTGCGGATCCTTCGGGCTCACGGCCACGCCCTGCACGCCCTTGGCCATCACGTCGTCGAGGATGCGGGTCTGCTCCTCGGCGGTGCCGGCAGCCGGCATGTGCACGGACACGTCGACGTCGAACTCCTGCTGGGCCGCGCGCACGCCGTGCTCGGCAAGCGTCCAGAACTCCGCCACGCAGTTGGTCACGAACGCGACCTTGGGCTTCGCCGGCGCACCTGCGCCGGAACCGGCAGGCTGGTCGCCGCCGCCACAGGCTGCGAGGAGGGAACCGAGGACGACGAGACAGGCAGTGCGCATCATGGAAACCTCAGTTGACGGTGTTGCCGCCGTTCACGGCGATGTCCTGGCCGGTGACGAAGGAAGCAGCCTCGCTCGCGAGGAACGCGACGATGCCGCCCACGTCCGCGGGGATGCCCCAGCGCTGCATGGGGATCCCGGCGAGGTAGGCATCCTTCGCCGACTGCGGGTCGTTCTCGTGCCGCTCGACCGGGATCCAGCCCGGGCACACGGTGTTGACGGTGATGTTCCAGGGCGCGAGTTCGCGCGCCATGCTGGCCGACCATGCCGCCTGGGCGCCCTTCGCCGCGCAGTAGGCGCTGAAGTTGGGCACGCCGAGGCGGACGTTCTCGGTGCCGATGTTCACGATGCGTCCCCAGCGCTGCTGCTTCATGTGCGGCAGCACCGCGCGCGCGAGCAGGTAGGGCGACTTCACGAAGAAGTCGAGCATCTGCTGGTGGAAGTCCCAGCCGTACTCCTCGATGGACGCGTGCGGCTGGTCGGGCGTGGCGTTGACCACCACGATGTCCACCGGTCCGAGCTTGCGACCGATGTCGGCGACGAGCTTGTTGACCGCGGACTCACGCGTGACGTCGGCGCGGAACAACCCGCCCGCATACCCGCGTGCCGTGTAGTCGGCGAAGGCGGCCTCGGCCTTGTCCTTGCCGTTGCAGTAGTTGACCGCCACCTTCGCGCCGGCGGCGCCGAGGGCGAGGGCCATGGCCCTGCCGAGGCCCTTGCTGGAACCCGTCACGAGCGCGACCCGGCCGGCGAGGGACGTGGCCTGCGGGCTGAGCCGGTCGGCCACGAGTTGCGACACCTTGGACGACGACTTCGCCTTGCTCTTCATGCGTGCGGCCCAGTGGGTTGCCGCGGATCATGGAGGCCACCTGCGACCGTGCAAGGGGCTCGCGCGGAAAGCGCGACGGCTCCCAACTGGCCGCGCGACGCAGGGCGTTGCATGATGGATGCATGAGCCAGACCACCCGCCGTTCCCTGCTCGTCGCCGGTCCTGCCGCGTTCGCGGCCACTGCGATCCCGGCCGTGCACCAGGATCCCGTCCCGGCGCAGCCGGCGCGCACCCCGAAGACGCGCTTTGCCGCCAACGTGGAGATGTGGTGGGGCGGCAAGCCGTTCCTCGAGCGCGTGCGCGCGGCCGCCCAGCTCGGCTTCCCGGCCATCGAGTTCTGGCCATGGCGCAACAAGGACCTCGCAGCGCTGGCGGACCTGACCGGCGAACTCGGCATCGAGGTCGCCCAGTTCACCGCCTGGGGCTTCTCCCCCGGCCTCAACGACACCAAGAACCACGCCAAGTTCGTCGAGGAGATCGAGGCCTCGTGCGAGGCGGCAAAGAAGCTCTCCTGCCGCATGATGACCGTGGTGGCCGGCAACGACATCGCCGGCATGAGCCAGCAGCAGATGCACGAGAACGTGATCGCCGGCCTGAAGCTCGCGGCCCCCATCGCCGAGAAGCACCAGATCATGCTGATCCTGGAGCCCATGAACATCCGCGTCGACCACAAGGGCCACTGCCTCTACGGCAGCGCGCCCGCAGTCGCGATCTGCCGCGCGGTAGGGTCACCGATGGTCAAGATCAACTGGGACCTCTACCACTGCCAGATCAGCGAGGGCGACCTCTGCGGCAGGCTCAAGGAGGGCTTCGACCAGCTCGGCTACGCGCAGCTGGCGGACCATCCGGGACGCAAGGAACCGGGCACCGGCGAGATCCACTACCCGCGCGTCCTGCGCGCCCTGCACGAACTCGGCTACCGCGGCTTCGTGGGCGTCGAGTGCAGCCCGAGCAAGCCGGAGGCCGAGGCGGCCAAGGCGCTCTGGCACGTCGACCAGTGGTGAGCAGCCACCGGCGGCAGTGATGCCGCCGGTCCCGCGTCACTCCTCGCGACGGCCGCCGAACAGGCCCAGCGCGTGGGCCCAGTACAGCAACTGCAGCAGCGAGGTGACGAAGCCCGCCACGTAGGTCATGGCCGCGGCGTTCAGCACCTTGCGCGCGCCGCCCAGTTCGTCGGGGGCGAGGATGCCGCCCTGCGCCAGCGTCGCGAGCGCGCGCCTGCTGGCATCGAACTCGAC
>JBEATZ010000261.1:0-10010 GCA_041161695.1 Planctomycetota bacterium
AAATGCGTGCCGTGCGGAAGGTGCGATGGACGTTGTGGTTTGATTCCAATTGGTTCCGTCCCAGAGCAAGGTATCGCCGAGGTTTACGGACCCGGTCCAGCCACCGAACATGACGCATTTGCCGCTATTTGGATCAAATATCATCCCCGCCTGATCGCGGGCTATGGGAGGCGTGACTGGAGTCTTTTGTGACCAATTGGATCCATCCCACTCCCATGTGTCATTCAAAGTAACGCCCCGATTGCCCCCAAAAAGGACGCTTCTTTGTCGTGTTGGGTCGTATGCAAATGCTGCCACCGCACGAGATGATGGGCTCGTGGTTGGCGTTCGTTGCTGCCATTGAACGCCATCCCATTCCCACGTGTCGCTCAGAGTACCTCCGGGCCATGTGTTGTTCGAGTTGCCTCCGAAAAGCACAACTCTCTGCCGTGCCGCGTCGTACGTCATCGAGTGCCCAAACCGCGGACTGGGCGCCACCGCTCCCTGCGCCATTCCCACACCCTGCACGCCCAGAATCACCACCACACCCAGTCCCACCGTCACGCACTTCATCGGACTCTCCTTCTCACGTTCTTCCCGCCTGCGCCTCAAGCGGACGCGCGGCCTGACAGCCACCCAACCTACGGTTCCACCGCGCGTGCGCAACGCCTCTTCCGCGCCCCATGCGCCGCGACGCAAGCGCCCGAGAAACCCTGCCCCCTCCGGTGCACTGGATCCTCGGGTCCCGTCCATGCCGCACGATGCGCTGTTCCAGGCCGTGTTCCGCAGCCCTGCCGCGGTGGCGGCGTGGCTGCAGGCGATCCTGCCGCCTGCGGTCGTGGCTGCCGTCGCTTGGGACACGCTGGAGGAGGCCAGCGGGCGCTTCTTCTGTGGGCGGCTGCGGCGGCACGAAGCGGACCTGCTGTTCGTGGCGTGGGACCGCGATGGCGTGCACCGCCACGTGTTCGTGCTCGAGCACAAGTCGCGGTTGCACCGGCGCACAGCGCTGCAGCCGCTGCGCTACGGGGTGCGGGCGCTGGAGCGTTGGAGCGAGGTCGAGGGCAGGGCGGCGCCGCTGCCGCTCGTGCACGCGGTGGTCGCGTACCACGGACGGCGGCTCGCCGGGGACGTGCTGGCACAGGTGCGATCCGTTCCTGCCGCGGCTGCGGGCGCGGTGGGACTCCACGCCTCGCTGCGCTTCGTCGTGCACGTGGACGACCTGTCGGCTTGCACGGAGGCGGAGTTGTTGGCGCGGCCGCTGCCGGCGCGTGCGCGCCTCGCCTTGCTGCTGCTCCAGCACTTGCCGCGCAAGGATCCTGACGCTGTGGCAAGTGCCTTGCTGCGCTGGCAAGACGTGCTGCGCGAGGCCTTCGGCGGGGATGGCGGGCGCGACGTGCTGGAGGTATGTGCTTCGTATGTCCTGCAGGGCACGCCGATGTCGGACGAGGCATTCTGCAGGCTGGTGGAACAGGTGCTCCGCGTGGAGCAAGGAGAGCTCATGTTGACGGGAGCGGATCGGTTGCGGATGGAGGGGCAGACTCGCGGTGCACTCGATGCGCGCAGGGAAACGCTCCTGGCGCTAGTGCAAGCGAAGTTCGGCAGCCTCGCGGGCGTGCCCTTCGATGCGGTGGAAGCCGCTAGTGTCCAGCTCCTGCAGATCTGGCTGTTACGGGTGCTGACGGCGCAGCGCGTGGAGGATGTGTTCGCGCCCGAGTCGTGAGTTCGTCTTCGCCGCTGCATCCCTGAGTTGGTGGGTCCGCTTTCCGCGCGGCTAGCATCCGTCCCGTGTCTGACACCACGACTCCATCCGACACCTCGCCTGCGCGCACCGTCGCGACGCTCGCATCCGTGGCAGGGCTCGCGTGTGCCGCCGGGTGGTTCTTCGCGCCGGCGCCGGCATGGATCGTCGCTGCGGCGTCTGCCTGGGTGCTGACCCTCGTTGCGTTCGTGCGCGTTGGCAGGCGCGGGGGCCGGGTGCCGGACTTGGTCTGGATCTGGCTCGCGGTCGGGGCGTTGCTGGGCGCGGCGTTCGCGGTGTGGATGGCGCGGGCGGTCTGGGGCTGAGCGTCGGGTCTGGCGCGAGCGGGTCCTGCAGCGGGTGCAGATCCGTCCCGGTGCGGTACCTCGAACCTGCGGTGCGGCCCCTCCTTGGCACGGCGGCAATGCGCCCGGGAACGGCGGACCGGAAACGGCGCGCGGGCGCGGGGGACTGGACGAAGTCGCAGGCTTGGGTCAGTGTTCTGCACCCAACTCCCGTGGCCATGGGTTCGAAGGCACGGTGGCGCGCATGCGCGCCGCAACCGGTGCTCCAGACCCTGCGAACCCGGGACGCGTTCGTTCTTCCTGCTCTTCCTGTTTCCCTTTCCACCTCGACACCATGTCCCGCATCCACCTCGCACTCGCCTGCGCCGTCGCGACCAGCCTCGGCGCCGATCTCTTCGCCCAGTCCTCGATGGTCCCGCTCGCCACGTTTGGCACGAACGGCTGGCTCGCACCGGGCACGTCGGGCTTCCTCGGCACCGGCAACCTCGAGCGCGGCTTTGCCTACAACCCCGCCACCGGCAACCTGATCCTCTGCAGCCGCGCCGGCGGCCCCAACCTGCGCATCCTCAACGGTGCGACGGGCGCGGACCTCGGCGGTCTCGACGTGACGGGCCTCGCGGGCGGCACGTTCGTGGTCAACATGGTGGACTGCGCCGCTGACGGCACGATCTACGCGTGCAACCTGTCGACGTCGATCACCGCGAACTTCAAGGTCTACAAGTGGCTGGCCGAGGTGCCCGGTGTGCCCTCGACGGTGGCCTACGATGCGCTTCCCAACGTGTCGCGCGCCGGTGACTCCTTTGCCGTGACCGGCGGTTCGGGTGGCAACCCGATCAAGTTCGCCGCCGCTGGCAGCAACACGACGGTCGCCACGCCCAACAGCTACTTCGTGGTGGGCACGGTGGACGGCTCGAACACGGGTACGACCTACAGCGGCATCCCCGGCACGCCGACCGCCAACAACGGCTACCGCCTCGGCCCGACGTTCGTGGACCAGAACACGCTCATCGGCACGCAGGGCGCCGCCGCGCTGCTCACGACCTTCAGCGGCACCACGGCCACGCTGGTGGCCTCGGTGGGCACCAGCGCCGCCCAGCGTCCGCTGGACTACGCCGTGATCAACGGCACCCCGGTGCTGGCCCTCATCGACACCAACTCGTCGATCGTGTCGGTGTACGACATCTCGGCGCCCTCCTCGCCGCTGCTCCTGACCTCGGCCACGACCACCTCGGGCGCGCTGACCGGCAACACCAACGGCACCGGCTCGGTGCAGTGGGGCGCCATCACGGGCAACACCGCGACGCTGTACGCCATGAGCTCGAACCAGGGCATCCAGGCGTTCACGGTGACGGTCGCCACCCCGGCCAACAACCGCTCGGTCGGCACCGGCTGCGGCACCCCGGCCCTGGCGCTCGCCGCCACCGGCGCGCCGATCCTGCCCTCGGCCATCAGCCTCGACATCACCAACCTGCCGGCCGCGAGCTTCGCCTTCTTCGCCCTCGGCTTCACCGAGATCCCCGGCGGCGTGCCGCTGCCGATCGCGCCGACCTGCAACCAGTACGTGGTGCCCAGCTCCACCAACCTGGTGATCCCCACGACCCCCGGCACGGCGAGCTACCCGCTCAACGTCCCCAACACCCCGTCGCTCGCCGGCCTGGTGTTCTTCTCGCAGGGCCTGTCGTACGACCCGGTGACGGGTGGGCTGCTGTCGTCGAACGCGCTGCGGCACTTCCTGCAGACCTTCTGATGCCGAGGACCGCGCTGTGGAGTCCCTTTTCGGGGGCGCCAGGGCCGGTCCGGCACAGCATCCCGGCTGCAGGCCGGGTCCTCGCGGGGCGCCCTGATGTGGCGCCTCGCGGCGTTTTCAGGGATTGGTGTCCAAACCCACGGGGTTCGTTGCACAGTGGAATCGGCCCGCGCGACCTGAAGGGTGGCCTTGCCATGCGGTCGAGCGTTCCACAGCGCGGTCCTCAGCATCCGTGAGTTCCTCTCCAGCCCCCCAACTCCTGGACCCTGCCGGCCTCGACCACCCGGGGTCCGTCCTCAACCGCGCTGCTGCATCCCCCGTGCAGGCGGATCCGTTCAGTTGCCGCACGGAATGGGGGTTGTCGTTCCACGAGGTGATGGCGCCCCAGCGCGAACTGGTCCTCGTCGGCTGGCGCGAGAGCGTGCTCGCGCTGGCAGGCCGGCGCGTGGCGAACGGCGGCCGGTGGTACGAGCCGCTCGACGCAGGCTGGCGCTTCGGATGCCCGTTGCTCGGCGCGGATGCCGTGGACCTGCTGTGCCTGTTCCTCGAGGCGCTGGCCCAGGCGGGCACGCCCCACGCGGTGCTGCTGAGCGGCCTCGTGCCCGGCGGCAGGCTCGTGCGGCGCATCCACAAGCAACTCGGCGCGCACTGGGAACTGCTGCGCAAGGACGCGACGGTGCTGCAGAGCGCGTCGCTGGAGGGCGGCCTCGACGGCTGGCTGTCGCGGCGCACCGGCCACTTCCGGCGCCGGCTGCTGCACGCGGTGCGCCGCGCGCAGGCACTGGGGGTGAGCTACGAGCGGTGCGTGCCGCGCACGGAGCTGGAGGCCCATGCCGTGTACGAACGGATGGTGGCGATCGAACGCACGAGCTGGAAGGGCCTCGGCAAGTGCGGCATGGCCGACGGCCTGTCGCTGCCCTTCTACCAAGCGATGCTGCGGCGCCTCGCCGTGGGCCAGAACGGCCGCGTGGTGTTCGCACGCGCCGCAGAACGTGACATCGGCTTCATCTTCGGCGGCATGGCTGGCGCGCACTACCGCGGCCAGCAGTTCAGCTACGCCGACGACTGGAGCCGCCACTCGATCGGCAACTGCCTGCAGTACGAGCAGCTGCGCTGGCTGTGCGAGGAAGGCGCGCAGTGCTACGACATGGGCCCGAAGATGGACTACAAGGCGCACTGGACCGAGATCGAGCAGGTGATCGAGGCTCGCGTGCTGCGCCCGCGCTGATGCGGCGGTTGCGCGGCTTCGGCCCTGCGCGCTAGCGCACGACCTCCCACGTGAAGCCCTCGCCCGTGCGCCCGAAGTGGCCGTAGGCAGCCGTGGGGTAGTAGATGGGCCGCTGCAGGTCGAGTGTCTCGAGGATGCCCTGCGGGCGCAGGTCGAACTCGCGCGCGAGCACGGCTGCGAGGTCGCGGCCGCGCGTGGCCTCGGTGCCGAAGGTCTCGACGACGAAGCTCACGGGCTCGGCCACGCCGATGGCGTATGCGACCTGCACGAGGCAGCGCGTGGCCCAGCCGCGGCCGACGACCTGCTTGGCGAGGAAGCGCGCCATGTACGCGGCGCTGCGGTCGACCTTGGACGGGTCCTTGCCCGAGAACGCGCCGCCGCCGTGGGGCGCGGACCCGCCGTAGGTGTCGACGATGATCTTGCGGCCGGTGAGGCCGGTGTCGCCCTTGGGACCGCCGGTGACGAAGCTGCCGGTGGGGTTGATGAGCTCGCGGTAGTTGGGCGCGCGCAGCTCGCGCGGGATGACGGGCGCGATGATGTGCTGGCTCACGGCCTCGTGCAGTTCGTCGGCCTTGACGGTTGGCGCGTGCTGGGTGGAGAGCACGACGGCCTCGATGGCCACGGGAATGCCGCGCTCGTAGCGGAAGGTGACCTGCGACTTGGCGTCGGGACGCAGCCACGGCAACTGGCCCGCACGCCGCACCTCGGCCTGGCGGCGCACGAGGCGATGGGCGTACACGATGGGGGCCGGCATGAGCTCGGGCGTCTCGGTGCACGCATAGCCGAACATCATGCCCTGGTCGCCCGCGCCCAGCGTGCCGCCCGACTGGTCGACGCCCTGCGCGATCTCGCGCGACTGGCCGTGGAACTGCACCTGCACGGAGCACTGCCACGGGTCGATGCCGCTGTCTGCATCGGTGTAGCCGGTGTCGGCGAGGACGCGCGTGACGATGCCCACGACCTGGTCGCGCACGGCATGGAAGTCGGCGAGGTCGCGGGTGCGGAACTCACCGGCGACGACGACGCTCTGGTCGTGCAGCAGGGTCTCGCAGGCGACGCGCGCGCGACGGTCGCGCTTCAGGAACTCGTCGAGCACGGCATCGCTGATGCGATCGGCGAGCTTGTCGGGATGGCCCTCGGAGACGGACTCGGAGGAGAACAGGCCGTGGAAGATCATCGCAGCAACTCCAGGCGCGGCACGGCATCGGCGCCGCAGAAGACGATGGCGTTCTGGCGGTAGCGCACGCCCAGTGCGCGCGCCGCGGCGAGGTCGATGCCGAGCACGAGCAGGCTCGGTTCGGCCGGCCACGTGCCCGACGGGTGCATGCCCTCGCCCGGCAGGTGGGGCAGCCGGGCGAGCAGCACCTCGAGGGTGAGGGTGGCCATGTGCGCGGCGTTGAGCTCGTCGGACACCTGCTCGCTGAACGGGTTGCACGCGGTCACGTAGGCGCTCGACTGCACGCCATGCTGCGCGTGCAGTGCCGCCAGCTGCGGCGAGGGGACGCCCACCTGCAGCACGAACGGCTCGGGTGCGCGCACGCGGTAGTGGGTCTCGCGGTAGGCCTGCAGGGTGGCCGGGTCGATCTGCGACGGGGTCATGGCGACTTCGTTCCTTCCGGGATCGCTGCGTTTCATAGCGCCTCGACGCGTTCCCACGCATGGGCTCCATGGCTGAAGTGGCCCCAGCGCGCCAGCTCGACGAGGTCTGGTTCGGGGTAGGCGGTGCCGCTGCGCAAGAGGCTCAGGTCGAACAGCGCGGCGAGGCGGCTGCAGTCGAGGAGCTGCCCGTGCTCGCCCTGCACGCGCAGCAACCGCGCGCTGCGGTCGCCCGGGAACCAGCCGAGGTGCACGGTGGCCTCGCGCGCGAGTCCGAGGCGCACGATGGCCTTGGCGAGGCGGCGCGCGTGCAGGCCACCGGCGCGGTCGGCCTTGAAGAAGTCCTTGCCGGACCAGGCGCCGCCGCCAATGGGCACGCGCGGCCCGTAGGCATCGACGACCAGCTTCTTGCCCGAGAGGCCGTTGTCGCCCTCGGGACCGCCGACCTCGAAGGCGCCGGCGCCGTTGACGGTGAGGGTGTCGGGCAGCTCGGCGGACAGCGAGGGCAGCACACGGCTGCAGGCGGCGAGTTCGGCAGTCACGGCCTCGCGCACCGCGCGGTGGAGGCCGATGGCATCCGCATCGGCACGCTGCTGCAGCGAGGTGCTGAAGGAGGCGAGGCGGAAGGTGCTGCCCGCTTCGCCGCGCTGTTCGGCCACGGTCACCAGCACCTTGCCATCGGGGCCGAGCCCGAGGTGCGGGAACTCCTCGCGCAGCGCGTGCAGGCGCCGCGCGAAGCGCGAGACCAGCCATTGCTCGACCGGCAGGTGGTTGGTGGCCTCGTGCTCGGTGGCATGCCCGATGCAGATGGCCTGGTCGTCGGACAACTCGCGGAACTCGGCCTCGCCGTCCTCGAGCGGTCCGAGGCACAGGTTGGAGTGCACGGTCACGGCCTCGGGCGCCGGGTGCCAGTCAGGGCCGTAGCCGGCGCTGCGATAGACCTCGCGCACGATCGCGTCCACGGCGATGGATGCGGCATCAGGGCACGCGAGGCGGCCGGTGACGTAAACGTGGTCGCGGTGGACGGCCACTTCGACGCCGGCGAGGGCGCGCGCATCGCGCGCGCGCGCCGCCTGCACGAGGCCGTCGGCAATGGCGTCGGCGAGCTTGTCGGGGTGGCCGGGGAAGATGAACTCGGCGGGATACAGGGCGGTGGTCATGGGTCGGTGCGGTTGGTTGGTTGGCTGGTTGGTTGCGGAGGGATCACAGGTCGAGGGTGTGGCGGGCCACGTCGCGCAGGTCGTCCTTGTTGCAGGGCCTGCCGAGGTAGGCGACGGCGATGCATGCCTTCGCGAGGGTGTCGCGATGGGCGCCCATGGGCTTGCCGACGAAGCCGTCGGTGACGATCAGTGCGCGGCGCACGCGGTGTTTGGCCATGTGAGCGGCGACGCAGCCGATGTCGGTGCCGCCGGTGGAGCTGTGGGTGCCGCTTCGCAGCTCGCGCAACGAGATGTCGGCCACCAGCGTCGAGAACAGGTGCACGGTGGGGTGCACGGAGTCCGCGCAGTCGAGCACGGCCCCGTACAGGGCCGGCACGACGTCCCTCATGCTCCCGGACACGTCCAGGTAGACGTGCACGCGCTCGCCGGAGCGCAGGCTCTGGCGCACGGCCACGGGCCCCTCGTGCAGCAGCGGTTCGGCGCCGAGCGCGCGCAGCACGAGCGTGCGGCGGCCGAGGTGCGGTAGGGCGGTAGGGAGCTGGAGGGCGCCCGTGCGGGGCCTGCGCAGCCTGCCGCTCGGGCCTGACTCGGCGATGCGTTGGATGAGGGTGCGCAGCCGCGACCTGCGGTTGGTGGGTCGTGGCGCAACCACGCGAACCTGCAGCACGTCGGCGAGCGAGCGCCCGCGGATCGGGTTGGGCGGCTGCGGCCACTGTTCGACCACCTCGCGCACGATCTCGAACAACAGCGGGCTGTGGTGCTCCAGCCGGCTCTCGCTGCCGTCCTCGGCAGCGTGGTCGCCGAGCAGCGGCACCTCGGCCACGGCCGCCTCGGCAGCGACCTCGGCGCTGGCACCGGCGGCAACGCCTGCCTTGACGAGGATCCCCGGCAGCAGGTCGAAGACCTCCTGGTAGCTGGCGCCGGCCTTGGAGTAAAGGGCCGTGTGCACCTCGTGGACGCGCATGGCGAAGCGTACGCGCAACCGGCGCACGGCGGGGGCCATGCGGACGTCCTTGCCGGGCCAGCCCGGCGGCGGAGCGAGCAGGCACTCCGGGAACCGCTCATCCGAGTAGTAGTCGCGGAAGAAGGCCGTGTACTCCGGCCGCGGGAACATGCGGCAGACGATGCCGTTGATGACCGCGTCGAAGACGAAGTTGCGGGCCGGCGTCGTGCGCGGGAAGAACGTGGTGTGGCCGAGCAGCACGTGGTGCAACTCGTGCATCACGAGCGCGAGCAGTTTCTGTGGCGTCGGCGCGTGCCTTGACACGAACTCCGGGTTGACGAGCAGCCGCGGATGCTCGGTGCACTCGACGGCCGCCGTGGGGATCGCGGTGGTCTCGACGATGTCGACGAGGCGCAGGAATGCGGTGAGCGAGTAGCTGCCGCTGGGGAAGGCATCGAGGATGCGGACCTGGAGGGACTCAGCCATGGTCGGGTTCCTGGGCGGTGGTGACGGAAATGCGGGACACGAAGGCGGGCGGGACGAGCAGCGACACGTCGAGGCGCGCGCGCGCGACCTCGAGCGATGGGGACTTGGCGCGCAGCCACACGGTGTCGGTGCACTTGGTGAGCACGGCGAGGGCCGTGAGCGCGTCGGGCCAGGCGACCGCGTGCCGGGACGAGGACTTCACGATCAGGCAGCCTTCGGGCAGCGGCAGTGTCTGCGCGTGCTGCTCGACGAGTTGCAGCAAGCGCTTCTCGGCGATCGCGTGCACGCGCACGCGGCTCGACGGGTCGAGGGTCTGCAGCAGCCGCGCCGGCTTGAGCTCCAGCAACGTGGCATCGATGCAGAAGCGGAATGGGGTTCCGTGCAGTGCGGGCGGATGGTCCTTTGCCGCACCGAGGCCCTGCAGCGCGCGCAGTCCCTCGAACTGCACGACGGTCTTGGGCGGCGCGCTCATGTTGTGGAGCAGTTCGGCTCGCTCCGGGTTCATGCTGCCCCCAGGCGCTGTGCGGCCGTGCGGTAGGCCTCGAAGGCGGCCACTGCCTCCTCGGGCGTCTGCAGTTCCTTCCGCGCGAACAGCGCAGCCATGGCGTTTGCATGCAGGTGGGCGCCCGGATGCTGCGGATCGAGCCGCGCCAGCAGGTCCTTGAGCGTGGCCCACGTGGTGAATCTGGTGCTGTTCGCGTGCAGCGACTCGCTGAACACCGGCGGCGTCGCGATCCCCTGGTAGGTCTCGCCCGCCTGTGCGGCGATCGCCGCGGTGAGGCGGCCGATGGCCCCGGTGTCGAACAGGTGCACGATCGCGGCCTCGCG
>JBEATZ010000294.1:0-4864 GCA_041161695.1 Planctomycetota bacterium
TGACTGGCGGGACTTGTCCCGCCAGTCACGGGTCATCGACTGCTTCTTCTTCTTGAGCTTGTCGGCCTGGTCACGGAGGGCCGCCGCCTTCTCGAAGTCCTGGTTGGCGACCGCCTCCTCCTTCTCCTTGTTGAGGCGCGTGATCTCCGCGTCCATCTCGCGGAGGTCGGGCGGCGCCGTCATCGACTTGATGCGGATGCGCGCACCCGCCTCGTCGATCACGTCGATGGCCTTGTCCGGCAGGAAGCGGCCCGTGATGTAGCGCGTCGACATCTCGACGGCTGCCTGCAGGGCGCCCTCGGTGTAGGTCACGCGGTGGTGCGCCTCGTACTTGTCACGCAGGCCCTTGAGGATCTCGAGCGCCTGCTCGGGGTTCGGCGGCTCGACGTTGACGGTCTGGAAGCGGCGCTCCAGTGCGCCGTCCTTCTCGATGTACTTGCGGTACTCGTCGAGCGTGGTGGCGCCGATGCACTGCACCTCGCCGCGCGAGAGCGCGGGCTTGAGGACGTTGGAGGCGTCGATGGCGCCCTCGGCGCCGCCTGCGCCCACCAGCGTGTGCAGCTCGTCGATGAACAGCATCACGTCCTTGGCGCGGCGCACCTCGGTCATGACCGCCTTGATGCGCTCCTCGAACTGGCCGCGGTACTTGGTGCCGGCGACCATCATCGCGAGGTCGAGCACGACAAGGCGCTTGCGGCGCAGGAGCTCGGGCACGTTGCCCTTCACGATGCGCTGGGCGAGGCCCTCGACGATGGCCGTCTTGCCGACGCCCGCCTCACCGAGGAGCACGGGGTTGTTCTTGGTGCGGCGCGAGAGGATCTGGATCACGCGCTCGATCTCGCCGTCGCGGCCGATCACCGGGTCCAGCTTGCCCTCGCGGGCCAGCTCGGTGAGGTCGCGGCCGAACGAATCCAGCGCGGGCGTCTTGCTCTTGCCCGCGGGCTGGCCCGTGGCAGAAGGGGTGCTGGGCTGGCTGGGGCCGGCGTTGCCGCCGCCCATGGACTCGCCGCCCTCCGACTCCTCTTCCTGGTTGTTGTCCGAGGCGCCGAGGAACTCGAGCACTTCCTCGCGGACCTCGTCGAGCTTCACGCCGAGGTTCATCAGCACCTGGGCGGCGATGCCCTCGTTCTCGCGGATCAGGCCCAGCAGCAGGTGCTCGGTCCCGATGTAGTTGTGCGAGAGGTTGGAGGCCTCCTCCATGGAGAGCTCCAGCACCTTCTTCGCGCGGGGCGTGAAGGGCAGCTGGCCCATGGTCACCATCGAGGGCCCGGTCTTCACGATCTTCTCGACCTCGTGGCGGATCTTCTCGAGGTCGATGTTCATGTTCTTGAGCACGTTGGCAGCCACCCCGCTGCCTTCCTGGACGAGTCCGAGGAGGATGTGCTCGGTACCGATGTATTCGTGGTTGAACTTCATCGCCTCCTGACGGGCGAAGCTCATCACTTTCTTGGCGCGGTCGGTGAAGCGGTCGAACATCTCTGGGGGTCTCCAGGGCCCGGTCGGGCCCTCTTCGTAGATCGGAAGAATCGCGGGCGGGATTTACCAGATCCGGTTGCGCCTCCTGCGTCGGTTGCGCCGACGGCATCGGGCGGTTCCGGGTTCCGGGATCCCCGGTCCACGGACTGTCTAGGACAACCGTCCGAGAACCTCCATGCCGGCGGCCGAACTTCCCCCGAACTTCGGCCCGTGCCGGTTCAGCGCTCGAGGTGGAGGAACTGCCGGACGAGGCTGGCGCGGACCTCGTCGCGCTCGGTCGGGTCGAGTTCCGTGCCCCGGTAGCGCTGCAGGTGGGCCGGCTGCGACACGAGCAGGGCCCGGTTGAGGTGCATGGGCTGGAACTGGTCGAGCAGGCCGGTGTGGCAGCCGAAGCGCAGCGCGCTCATGCAGGTCATGGCCTCGTCGCTGCTCAGGATCTTCGCGCGCTCGACCACGCCGAGGGCGCGGTGCACGCGGTCGAGGGTGCGCACCCGCGCGGCGCCGTCCAGCAGAGTCTTCCGCAGTTCGCGCTCCCACGCCATGAACTTGGCGACCGCCAGCGAGACCTCCTCGACGATCTCGTCCTCGGTGCGGCCCAGGGTGACCTGGTTGCTGACCTGGTAGAAGTCGCCGATCGCGCGGCTGCCCTCGCCGTAGAGGCCGCGCACCGCGAGGTGGATCTTCTGGGCGACGTTGGTGAGCTTCTCGACCTGGTCGGACCACACCAGCGCCGGCAGGTGCAGCATCACCGACAGGCGCAGCCCGGTGCCCGCGTTGGTGGGGCACGAGGTGAGGAAGCCGAAGCTCTCGTGGAACGCGAGCGGCAGCCGCTGCACCAGTGCGTCGTCGAGGGCCTCTGCGCGAAGCCAAGCGGCCTTCGCCTGGAAGCCCGAGGCGAACACCTGCAGGCGCAGGTGGTCCTCCTCGTTGATCATGAGCGCCACGGACTCGGCGGTGTTGACCGCGACGCTGCGCGGGCGCTTGCTGGCGGCGAGTTCGCGGCTGATCAGGTGGCGCTCCACCAGCAGCTGCAGTTCGAGTTCGCTCACCGAGGCGAGCTCGGCTGCCATGAGGGGTTCGGGCATGCCCGAGACCTCGATGCGCTCGCGCACGTGCTGCACGAGGTCGCGCGCCTCCGCTTCGTCCTGGGCGCCGGGGAAGCGGTAGCCGCGCACGTTGCGTGCGAGCCGCACGCGGGTGCACACCGCCACGTCGCTGTCCGCGCCGCGCGTCTGCAGCCACTCGCCGACCACGAAGCCCTGACCGTCCTCCTCGCCTGGCCGGGTCACTTGCGCGCCCCCTGCTCGGCATCGAGTTCCGCGCGCCGCAGGTCGTCCCGCAGGCGCGCCGCCTCCTCGTACCGCTCGCCGCGCACGGCATCCTCGAGGCGCCGCCGCAGCTCAGCCAGCGCGTCTGAAGGTGCTGCCGGGGTGGCAGGGTTGCGGCCGGGCAGGCGGCCGCGGTGCGCGGCGGACTCGTGCACCCGCTGCAGCAGCGGCACGAGGTCGGGCGCAAAGGTGTCGTAGCAGCGCGGGCAGCCGAGGCGGCCCTTGGCCTTGAAGTCGGCGATCGTGGTCCCGCATCCCGGGCAGCCGGCGTCACGGCGCGGGCGCGCGAGCGCCCCCTTGCCCTTCATGCCGCTGAGGATGTCCTCGAGGATCTCGGTGCTCACCTTGAGCTGCTTGGGCGCGACCACGCCCATGGTCTCCGCACACTGTGCACAGAGGTGCTGCTGGCCGCTCAGCGAGCCGCCGCTGAGGTCCATGATCACGATGGACGCGATGTTCTTCTGGCAGGCCGTGCAGTGCTGCATGCGCTCGTGGTGGGGAGTCTAGCCAGCGAAACAGGGTCGCAAAGAGCCGCCGGCGCGTTTCGTGTTCGCGCCAGCACGGGTGGGGATGCAGTTCAGGAGGTCGCGGCCTGCGCTGCGGCAGGAGCCTGTGCGCCGTTTGCCGCGCGGCGTTCGCGCAGCCACTGGTGGAACTCCATCGCGCGGGCACGGAAGTTCGCGTACTGGTCGAAGGAAGCGAAGGCGGGGCTGAAGAGCACCAGGTCGCCCGGACGGGCTGCAGCCATCGCCTGCTCCAGTGCCTCGACCAGCCGCACGTGCACAGTGGTGGGGATCCGATCGGCGAGGATCGCGCCCAGCGGCTGCGCTGCGGCGCCGAACAGGTGGGCCGAGGCGAGGTGCGGGCTCACGCCGTCCGCCACGGCGCGGTAGTCGCCGTCCTTGCTCTTGCCGCCACCGACCCAGTGGATGCGGCCCTGCAGCGACTGCAGTGCGCTGCGCGTCGACTCGATCTCGGTCGACACGCCGTTGTCGAGGATGCGGATGCCGCCGAGCACCGCCACCTGCTGCAGGCGGAAGGGCAGCGGTCTTGCCGTGGCGAGCGCGAGGCCGATGCCGTGGGGTGCCGCACCCAGCAGCAGGGCTGCCGTGGCCGCGGCCATCACGTTCTCCCGCTGGAAGGTGCCGAGCAGCTGCAGGGCCTCGGTGTGCACCACCTGCTCGGTGCCGCGGCCTGCGAGCCGCACCGTGACCCAGCCGTCCTCGAGCCCCGTCTCGCCCTCGGCAGGGACGGCTGCCGGCCGGCAGCGCACGGCAAGGCGCGCCGTGTGCGCGAACCCGCAGGCGACGGCATCGTCCGCCGCACACACGACGAACTCCGTGGCCATGACGGCAGCGCGCGCCTTGGCGCCGTGGTACGCGGCGAGCGTCTTGTGCCGGTCGATGTGGTCCTTGAGCACGCGCGTGATGACGGCGCCCGTCACGCGATGGCGCTGCACGTCGACACGGTCGAGCTGGAAGCTGGAGATCTCGAGCACCGCCACCTGGTCGGTGCGCCACCGGCCCTCGTCGGCCAGCAGGCTGTGGCCGATGTTGCCGCCAAGCAGCGTGTCGACGCCGCCGCGGCGCAGGGCCGCGGCCAGCAGCGTCGAGGTCGTCGACTTGCCGTTGGTGCCCGTCACGATCACCACGCGGCCCGGGTAGGCCTCGAGGAACAGGTTGGCTTCCTGGGTGATGTGCACGCCGCGGGTGCGCGCCGCAGCGAGCAGCGGGTGCTCATCGGGGATCGCCGGGTTCACGACGAGGAGGTCGATGCCGTCGAGGAGCGCCGCGTCCTCGCGCCCGAGCTGCCAGTCGAGGTCCTGCAGCGAGGCGAGCGCCGCCCGGCTCTCCGCCAGGTCCGCGCCCGTGCTCTTGTCCGCGATGCGCACCCGGCAGCCGTGGGCGTGCAGGTAGCGCACGGCCTCGCGCCCGCCGCCGAACCGCCCGAGGCCCCAGACCAGCGCCACCTTGCCACGCAGTTCCGTCGTCTTCATCGCGCGCTCCTTGCCGCCATCGCCCGCTGCCGCAGTCCGTCCAGGTCCGCAGGCTGCTTGCCCG
>JBEATZ010000301.1:0-4075 GCA_041161695.1 Planctomycetota bacterium
CAATGCGGCGCTGGGCCGAGCCGTGGGTGCCCGTGACGATGATCTGGAACACGTCCTCGTCGGTCTCGTCCACCTGGGAGTCGCCGTCGTTGTCGAGACCGTCGCTGCCGAGGTGGTCGGCATTGGCCACGAAGCGGGATCCGCCCTGCAGCGTCTCGGTGTAGGTGTCGCCGTCGAAGAGCTGGCCGAGGCGTGCGTAGTGCAGTGCCACGTCGACGCCCGACTCCGCGGCCAGCAGCGCCTGTTCCTCGCCGATCTCGGTCTGGAGGCGCTGGTTGCGGCCGGTCATCGTCTGCAGGTAGGTCCCCACCAGCAGCAGCAGGGGGACGACCACGATGATCAGGCCGAAGGATGCGAAGCCGGCCTCGCGATGTTGCTTGTTGTCGCGCGTTTCCATGGTGTCCTCAGTTGTTTCGCAGGTAGAGGGTCTCTTCCGAGCTGAAGCGCTGGATGCTCCCGCCGCGGCGGATCAAGCCGGCGCTCAGCACGATGCGGAGCGTCCGGCCGGTGATGTTGAACTCGCAGCCCTCCACGTTGGAGGCCATGACGACCTGGTTGCCGTCGTACTCGAGCATCACCTTGCCCTCGTCGACGAGGCCGTCGCCGTCGTCGTCCTCGTCGTTGTCCTCCTCTTCGGTGTCCATCACGAACACGAAGGAGCGCGGCGACGTGAGGCCCTGGGCGTTCATCGAGAGTCGACCCGTTGCCGAGCGGAACTGCATCGTCGACCGGGTCTGGCCGTCGATGGGCTCCATCCACTCGCCGACCTGGTTCGCCATCGCATTGAGGACGTCGTCCTCGTTCGCCTTGACGCGGAAGGAGCTCAGGGACCCGGGGCGCGCGATCTGGCCGATGCGCACCGCCGATCGCTGGAGCGTCTCCATGATCTTGGCGACGTTGTCGTCGGCCACGATGTTGCGGCTGGTGCGTTCCGTGCACATGAAGATGACCGCCATCGACGGGAGGACCAGCGCGATCGTGATCATCACCTCGAGCAGCGTGAATCCCTGTTGCGTCGACTTGCTCATCGCCGTTCTCCCATGAGGCATTCCATCGAGAACTCGCCGCCGCGCGTGGCGCCGCGCCACGTCACGGTCGTGCGCACCGTGTAGAGCACGGCGCCGCTCACGCTGCGGTTGAGCTGGACGGTGATCCGGCCCGGCAGGCCGTCGCTGTCGCCCTCGAGCGGCGGCAGTCCCTTGGGCTGGCCGTTCGTGCCGGGCACGTCGAAGCCCGTGTTGTGGAGGCTCGGCAGCGTCTCGAAGTCGACGCCGCGCAACTGCTCCAGGGTGTTGCGGCATGCGGCCATGGCGAGGATCTGCTCGCCGTGGACGCGTCGCTGCGCCGAGTGGGACACCGCGCCGGACAGCGCGCCCGCAAGGAGCACGACCACGCTCACCAGCATCACCGTGAGTTCGACGAGACTGGCGCCACGCTCGGATGTGCGTGGGTCGGGACGGGCTTCAACTGGCAGTTCTCGCATGGTTTGCTCTCTCCCGGATGATCGATCCTGCGCAGAGGGAAGCTGCACGAGGCGACGGCGCGGAGTCCGGGATCGAGACGCAAGTTGCCAGCCGGCGGTCCCATGGGAGCCGCGCACGGGGGTTCGCGGCCTCAGGCCGCGGGTGGAACTGTGCGTGTGAACTGCGCTGCGTGGCCTGCGAGTGGCCCGACGTCGAAGTTCGTCGTGAGTCGGGAGAGCACGTGGTCGAGGAGCCGCTGCTTGCGGTCCCATTCGAGGTCCATCCCCGGGAAGAAGCCGAGGCCTCGGGCCTCCTCGCGGCCGACGAAGTCGAGCGAGTGCAGCAGGTAGCTCGGTGGCATCGAGGTCGCGCGGCACAATCCGAGCCCGAGCGCGAGGTAGGCGCGGGCGAGCGTCGGCGCGATGCCCTCGAGCCACAGCAGGTAGCTCGTGTGGAAAGGCGTGCGCAGCAGCGGCACCACGGTCACCGGGATGCTCGCGAGCGGCGGTGATCCCACGAGCGGGCCCGGGCGCTGGGATCGCAGCACGTCGCCAAGGCTGCCGAACATGGCACTGCGCCGGCGGCGTTCCTCCGCGCTCATGCCCGAGTGCAGGAAGTACCACGTCCGTGCGACCGGACCGAGGAACGTCGCGAGCAGGCTCGCGTCGTAGTGGAAGCCTCCCGTGCGCAGCACGTCGGCCGTGTGCGGGTTCTGCGCGAAGCCCGGGGCGCGGAACCCGCGGGGGCGCACGCCGAGCACCGACTCGATGCGGTCCGCTGCGCCCAGGATCTCGTGCTCGAGTTCGGTGCGCGAGAGCGTGGCGAAGTGGGGGTGGTGCCAGTGGCTGTGGCAGCCGATCTCGTGGCCGGCCGTGACGAAGGGGCGGATGGCCTCGACCTTGACGGGGTCCTCGAGGTCGCGGGTGATCACGAACAGGGTGGCGCACACGCGCCAGCGTTCGAGCAGGGCGAGCAGCCGTTCGCAGACGACGGGCACGAGGGTCGGTGCGGTTTCCCACCCGGGTCGGCCTGCGGCCCGGAGGTAGGTCCAGGCGTCGTCGAGGTCGAGGCTGAGCGTGCAGGGCAGCCGGCCCGTCTTCGGTCCCGCGGGAGTCACCCGCGGAGTATCGGAACGGCTGCCGGGGCCTCCAAGGCCGATGGCCCCAGTCGGGGACGGAAGGTGCAAGGCAACCCTTGCGTTGTTAGGTGGATGTTAGGTATGGGTTCGGGGTCCTGCCATGCTGCGCCGGATCCTGCACCTCGACATCGACGCCTTCCTCGCCTCCATCGAGCAACTGCGGGACCCTGCGTTGATCGGGCGGCCCGTGGTGGTGGGCAGCGGCGTGGTGGCCTCCCGGTCCTACGAGGCCAAGGCCCTCGGGATCCACACCGGGATGGTGCTCTCGGCGGCGCTGGCGCGTTGCCCCGGACTCGCCGTGCGCGAGGGCGACAGCCGCCTCGCCGAGCGCTACCGGCAGCAGGTGGCCGACGTCGTGCGCCGCTTTGCTCCCCTGGTGGAGGTCTGTTCGCTCGACGACCTCTACGCCGACTTCTCGGGGGTGGTGCTCGATCCCGTCGAGGGCGCCGTGCCGCGGTGCCGCGCGATCCGCGCTGCCGTGCGCGAGGCCACCGGGTTGTCGGTGTCCCAGGGCGTGGGCAGTTCGCGTACGGTTGCGCGGCTCGCCACCACCCGGGCCAAGCCGGCGGGCATCCTCGAGGTGGCGCACGGCGCCGAGCGCGAGTTTCTCGGCGCGTTCCCCGTGCGGGACCTGCCCGGGATCGGTCCGCGCACCGCCCAGTGGCTCGAGACCGTGGGCATCCACACCGTGCAGGAACTCTGGTCCGTGGATCGCAGCCTGCTGCGGCAGGCATTCGGCGCGCGCGGCGAGGAGATCTGGCTGCGCAGCCGCGGCGACGATGCGCGGCCCGTGGCGCCGTCCACGGTTGCCCAGAGCATCAGCCGCGAGACCTCGTTCGACCCGCAACTCGACGAGCAGGGCCAGCAGGTGTCCTTCCTGCAGGCAATGCTCGCGTACCTCGTCGACCGAGCCGCTGCCGAACTGCGCAACCAGGGCCTTGCGAGCCGCACGGTGCGCGTACGGCTGCGCCACGTCGACGGCAACCAGCAGGAGTCGTCGCGCACCGTCGCCGAGGCCACCGACCACACGAACGTGCTCTGCGAACTCGCCTTCGCCCTGCTCGGTCGCCTGCTGGAGGAGCGCCGCGTGCTGGTGCGGCTCGTGGGCGTGACGCTGGCATCGCTCGAGCCGCGCGGCCTCGCACAGGGCAGCCTGTTCGCCGACGAGGAACGGCGCAACCGCAGGCTGTTCGCCGCGGTCGACAGCGTGCGGGAGCGCCACGGGTTCGGCCGGCTGGTGTTGGGCAGCGCTGCGCGCCTGCTCGGCGAACTGCCGCACGGGCGCCACGGCTTCCGGCTGCGCACGCCCTCGCTCACGAAGTGACCGTGCTGTCCGTCTCGCACGAGGACGCGATGGCGCCGCGTCGACCGCGGCCTCGGGACCGCGGCGGGACGATTTGCCGGTCGCGTTCAAGTCCGACGGGCCGTGGCGCCGATGGAGCCTTGCCGAGGACTCCATGCAGCCGATCCGCAC
>JBEATZ010000312.1:0-3113 GCA_041161695.1 Planctomycetota bacterium
CCCTCAGCACGCGTACAGGTCCACGTCCATCTCCAGCCCCAACTGCCCGAGCTCCGCCACCAGTTCCCGGTCGAGGTGCATCCCTGCCATGGACTCCACCGCCCCGTAGTAGGCAACGGCCACCTGCGCGCGCTGCATGCCCGGCAACTCCAGCACCTCCTGCCACCGTGGTTCCGCGCGCAGCATGGCCACGAGTTCGGCGAGGTTCTCCTCGGGCCAGTGCCATCCGGGCAAGTCGACCTCGCGGATCCACAGCCCGTGGTCGCGCACACGCGAACTGCCGTGCAGCACCTCGCCCTTGGCGAACGCGCGCGTGGGCTCCATGCGCAGCAGCCCGGAGACGGCTGCAGGCTGGAGTTCGCCGAGACTCAGCACCAGCGACACGCGCGAGCCGGGCAGCACGGCGCAGCCGTCCTCGCGCCAGCCCTCGGCAACCGCCTTCCATTGGACCTCGACCACCGGCGACGTGCGCCCGCGGCGGTAGTACTGGTGGAGTTGCGTTCCCACGGGGTCCTGGTGGAACGGCATCTGCCGCGCCCAGTCCGGCTCGCGCGCCAGCAGCGCACGGATGGGGTCCCTGCCCGTGCACTGCAGCCGCCCGAACGGCACCTGGGGCACGGAGGGTTCCATGTCAGGCTCCCGGGGAGGGCGCGGCGTCGAGGCGCGGCCCTTCGACATCCGGCGTGAGGATCTCCAGCACATCGAGCACGTCGCAGCGACCCGGTGCGCCCAGCAGCGAGGCGAACGAGGGCGTCGTGCGGCCATCGTCACCGCTGATCCACTCCTTCACGTACGTGCCGTGCTGGCACAGCAGCTCGAGTTCGACCCGCTGCGGCGCGAGGACCCTCGCCGCGAGCACGCGCACCCTGCGCTCGCGATCGAGGTCGGCGCGGCGATGGGCCACGCGCTGCGGCGTGCGTTGCACGATGGGGCCGTCGAACACCGCGGCCCGTGCCAGACCGGCCTCCTCGACGGCCGCGTCGCACGCGACCTCGGCCCGGTAGACCTTGTCGAAGTGCGATTGCTTCCAGTGGGCGACGCGGTCGCGCCGCACGCGCACGAAGGGAGCCAGCTCGATGGCGCCTGCTGCGCGTTCGACGATCTCGGCGCGCAGGGCCTCGAGATCGACATCCTGGTTCCGCACCCCCTGCAGCTCCATCACGAAGGGACGGCCCTTGCCCAGCATGAGCACGTCGATGTCCTCGCGACCGGCGCCGTGGAACGCCGCGGTGCGCGCGCGGAACGCAGGCACCATCCGTCGGGCGATGAGCTCCTGCACCGACTCGCGCGTCAGCTTCCCGAAGCCGTTGCAGGTGGCACAGCCCTCACGGCGCCTTCGGTTGCCCTTGCACGCCGGGCAGAAGAACACCGTCTGCGGCAGGCCCCGCACCAGCTTGCGGTAGCGGGACTCGAAGAAGAGGTTGAGCCGCTGCACACGCTGGGCAGGGGGCTCACCTGCAGGGGATCCATGGGTCTCGGCCTCGGTCACAGCCGGCCCAGTATAGGCCGGTCCATGCCGCGCCCGCGACGGTCAGGACACGGCAGCGGGGTCGACCGGCGCCTTGCGGCGGCCCGGGGCGCCCTGCTGTGCGGCCGCAGCCTTGCGCGAGCGGAACCGGCCCACGAACCCGAAGAACTCCTTCACGTCGATCGGGCTCTGGAGGAACGAGTGGATGTGGTACTTGGCCTTCTGCACGCCCATGTCCTTGATGCTGGACGCAGGTGCGATGACGACCAGTTCGGTGTCCGCGTCGAACGAGCGCAGGTACTGCAGGAGCTGCATCGATTCCTGCTCACGGGGGTCGACCCCGAGGAACACGCAGTCGAACCTGCGGTGCCGGAGCTGGGCGATGGCCTCGTAACCGAGCCCGACGTGCACGCTGCAGTCGGGGAACTGTTCGAGTCCAACCTTCACCTGGTCGCGGACCAGAGGATCCTTTTCCACCAGCAGGAACTCCATGGCATTGCCCCTATCGGCATGGGAGGCTCCCGGAGTGAACTTCCAGGCGGGCGTCGACGAAGCCGGGCTCGGGCCGATCCTCGGCCCGCTGGTCGTTGCCGGCGTGGCCATGGGCGGCCCCGAGGGCTCGGATCCCTGGCAACTGCTCGCCGACCGCGTGTCCCGGGAGCGCCATGCGAAGGGCAAGTTCCGGGTCGCCGACAGCAAGAAGGTCCACTCGGGTCCCCGCGGCCTGGAGCGCCTCGAACAGACCGTGCTGGGCTTCTGGGGCGCCTTCCGGGGGACCCTGCCGAAAACGCTGGCGGAATGGCTCGCCGACCTGGGCCACGACACCGCACCGCTCGCCCGCTGCCCCTGGTACCAGTCGCTCGACCTCCCGCTGCCCCTGCACGGCGACCGCGCGCTGCTCGAACTGCAGGCAGCCATGCTCGCGCGGGACATCGAGGCCGCCGGACTGCAGTTCGCCCGCATCGCCGTGCGCCCCGTGGAGGTCGAGGAGTGGAACGCCCTCATCGCGGAGACCGACAACAAGAGCCGCGCCCACTTCCGTGTCTACGCCGAGGTGATCGCGCGCATCCTCGACGTCCTGCCCGCCGGGGCCCACCTCGTGGCGGACCGCGCCGGCGGCAGGATGCACTACCGCAACGACCTGCAGCGGATCCGTCCCGGCAGCCGCGTGGAGGTGGTCCAGGAACAGAAGGCCGTGTCGGTCTACCGGCTGCACGAACAGGGCACCGCACGCACGATCACGTTCAGCGAAAAGGCGGAGAACCGGGCCTTCCCGACGGCCCTTGCCAGTTGCTTCGCGAAGTACACGCGCGAGCTGTTCCTGCGCGTCCTCAACGGCTGGTTCGCGCAGCAGGTGCCGGGCATCACCCCCACCGCCGGATACTTCGTCGACGGACACCGCTTCCTCGCCGATCTCGAGCCCCACGCCGCGCGGATGGCGCTGCCTCGCGACCTGTTGGTGCGCTGCCGCTGATTGAGACAGTCGCTGCTTCGCCCCTTGCGACGAGATCGCCACGGGGACATCCTCCGAACCATGCTGCGCTCACTCATCCTCCTTTCTCTCGCCGTTCCTGCCGCTGCAGTCGGCGGCAGGCTGTCCGGGATCGAATCGAGCGTCGAGCCGCCGCTCCGGATGGTGCTCAGC
>JBEATZ010000322.1:0-2617 GCA_041161695.1 Planctomycetota bacterium
GACCTCGAGGTCACCTCGCCCACGACCAACCCCCATGCCGCCAAGGAAGTGCTCGGCATCGCGGTGGTCAGTTCCTTCTCGCTGGGGCAGGTGCGGGTCGAACGCGGCGTGATCGTCACCGGCACGGTGACGGGTCCTGCGGGCCCCGTGCTGGGCGCCGACATCGACGTCTTCACGACCGATGGCTACAAGCTGTTCACGCCCAACGACAACACCAACGTCTCGGGCGTGTTCAGCGTGGTGATCCCGCCCGGCACCTATACCTTCACGGTGGAGCCACTCATCGGCAGCGGCCTTTGCGGCGCGCGCACCGCGCCCACGACCGTGAGCCTCAATGGCTCGATCGGGACCATCCCGCTGGCGGCCGGCGTGCCGCTCTCGCTCGCGGTGACCACGCCCACGGGCCCCGTGGCAGGCATCAACCTCGATGCATCGGACCCCGCGACCGGCACCAAGCTGGTGCTGTCCGGCGACGAGTCCGACGCCTTCGGCAACATCACGACGTTCGTGCCGGCCGGCACGTGGAACCTCTCGCTGGTGGCCCCCGAGGGGAACCAGGGCGCTCCCGTGCTGCTGACGGCCCAGGCGATCTCCGCGGCCACCACCCTCAACGTCACGATGCCGAGCAAGCAACTCGTCACCACCGTGTCGAGCTACGGCGTGCAGACGATCCCCCAGGGCGGCTTCCTGCCCGTGGACCTGACGCTGCTCAACCCGACCGCGGCTTCGGTTCCCGCGCTCCTGGACGTGATCGTGAAGTTCTCCTCGGGCTCGGAGCTCCCCGTGTTCCCCACGGTCCCGCTCGACGTGATCCCCGGCTTCCCGCTCGCCCTGCAGGGTGTGTGGATCCAGATGCCCGTCGTGCCCGCCACCGAGGTCGGTCGCAGGTTGCGCTTCGGCCTCCGGTTCCGCGACCCGGTGACGAACCTCCCGCTGGACACGGCCTACACCGAGTTCGTGGTGCAGTGACCCTTAGGCGCACAGCCGGGCGCTCCGGCTGGCTGCGCGGCGTGGCAGCGGCGTAGGATGCGACGGCCATGCGCATGCCGTCCCTGCGTCCGCTGTCGTTGTTCGTTGCCATCCTCGCCGGTTCCGCCAGCGCCACGGCCCAACAGGTGCCGTCGCCGAAGGAGTTCCTCGGCCAGGAGGTGGGTGCAGACCACTACCTGTGCAACGACACGGACATGATGCGGTACTTCCGTGCCGTCGAGGCGGCGACACCGCGCGTGCGCATCCGCGAGATCGGCACCAGCGGCTACGGCAGGACGATGCACCTCGCGGTCATCACCTCGCCGCGCAACCAGGAACGCATCGAGCAGCTGCGGGCCACGAGCCGCCGCCTCATGGCCGCCCGCGACACCGACGAAGCCGTGGTGCAGCGGCTCGCGGCCGAGGGGACGGCAGTCGTTTGGATCGATGCCGGCATGCACTCCACCGAGGCCATCGCCGCCCAGAACATCATCGAACTGGTCTGGCAGATGGCCTCGCGAACCGATCCCGAGGTGATGCGCATCCTCGACAACGTGGTGCTGCTCGCGTGCCCGGCCAATCCGGACGGCCAGGAGATGGTGGCCAATGCCTATGCGGCAACGCGCACCATGAACATCCCGGTGCTGTACCAGCGCTACTCGGGCCACGACAACAACCGCGACTACTACGCCAACAACTGCGCCGAGACGCGCAACATCAGCCGGCAGCTCTACATCGAGTGGTGCCCGCAGATCCTCTACAACCACCACCAGACCTCGCCGCCCGGCACGATCCTGTTCACGCCGCCCTTCCGCGACCCGCACAACTACAACCTCGACCCGATGGTCGTGCGCGGCATCGAGATCGTGTCGGCGCACATGAACCACCGGTTCGCGCGCGAGGGCAAGCCCGGCATCATCTCGCGCGGTGGCGCACCGTACTCGGCGTGGTGGAACGGCGGGCTCCGCACCACGACCTACTACCACAACATCATCGGGATCCTGACCGAGGCCTTCGGCCGTCCGGAGCCCACGCCCATCAAGCCTGCCCTGGAGCGGAGGCTCGCCACCGGCGAGTACCCGGACTACCTGCCTGCGCAGGTCTGGCATGCACGGCAGACCATCGAGTACCTGCAGACCGCCAACTTCGCGATCCTCGACTACGCAGCGCGCCACAAGGACGAGCTGCTGCACGGCGTCTGGCGCATGGGCCGCAACTCCATCGAGCGCGGCAGCAGGGACCACTGGACGGCAACCCCGTGGATGATCGAGGCTGCGAAGATGCGCGGGGACGAGGCTGAGGTGTTCTCCGACCCGCTGCTGCGGGATCCGCGTGCCTTCCTGCTGCGCCCGGACCAGCGCGACCGCGGGGCGATGGTGCGCTTCCTGCAGGCGCTGCAGTCCAGCGGCATCGAGATCCACCGTGCCACGAGTGCGTTCGGGCACGGCGGCGCCACGTTCCCCGAGGGCACGATCGTGGTGCGCGCGGATCAGGCCTTCCGGCCGCACGTGATCGACATGTTCGAGCCGCAGTGGCACCCGGACGACTTCCGTGACGGCAAGCCCGTGCCGCCCTACGACGCCGCGGGATGGACGTATGCCATGCAGTGCGACATCGAGTTCGTGCGCGTGCTCGATGGCATCGACGG
>JBEATZ010000368.1:0-6946 GCA_041161695.1 Planctomycetota bacterium
CCACCACTTCGGTCGGGTACGCCGGCAGCGCGAAGTGGAAGAACTGGCTGAACAGGAAGCAGCCGTGCTCTCCCTTCTTCACGATCACGAGCTTGGGGCCGTAGGCGAGCGCAGCGCGGCCCGCGCGGATGAGGTTGGTGTGCCCGGTGAGTTGCTTCACCTCGGAGTCGTTCACGATGAGGCCATCGATGCGGCTCAGCAGGCGACCGAGTCCCTCGCGGTCGGTCTGGATCCACAGGTCCATGGTGTCGGCCACCACGAAGCGCGGCTGCGACACCTGGTCGAGCACGCTCATCTGGGTCGCAGGCGACCCGTTGGCGAGGAAGACGTTGGGCACGGACTTGAGCTGGTGCGGCACCTTGGGCTTGAAGTCGCCGAAGGTGTTGAGCTGCACGTCGATCGTCGTGCGATCGTTCATGTCGGCCGAGTAGCGACCGCTCCAGCGGAAGGTCTTGCCGGGCTTGGTCTCGAGGCCGCTCAGGTCGACGTCGCGCTCCTCCAGCAGCATCCTGCTGGCGCGGGGAAAGTCCTCACCCACCACCGACACGAGGTGGGTCTTGGTGAAGAGCCGCGAGGCGAGGCTGAAGTAGGTCGAGGATCCGCCGAGCAGTTCGGGCTTGGAGCCGTGCGGGGTCTCGATGGAGTCGAATGCCGTGGAACCGACGACGAGGAGCGACATGGTGGCGAACAGCATCCCGTCTGCGCGTCAGGCGGACAAGCATGCGTCCGCGGGATCGTGCAGGGACTTCAGCCGCGGTCGGGACGGCCCGATTCCATGGCCACTTCGCGCTCGACGTCGGCGCGGGTCACGCGGTCGCGCTCCAACAGCACGAACAGGCCGCCGAGCAGCGACCAGAGCGTCATGTGCAGGCGGAAGAGCACGGAGAGCGCCACGCCGCGGGTGCCCATCACGGCACCGGGGTTGGCAACGCCCTCGACGTAGGCGCCGCCATAGTTGGAGAAGAGCGTCTTGTAGAGCGCTTCGCCCACGCCCCAGCCGTTGGGGGCGATCGGCACCGCGCTCACGACGTTGATGATGGGGATGAGCACGAAGTACTCGAACCACGGCATGCCGATGCCGAGCGCGTCGCCCATGAGGGCCACGCTCGCCACGAAGAACACGTGATTGCCGATGCCGGACAACAGGCTGAGGGCGAGCACCGCCTTGTGGCCCCGGTAGAAGTGGACGGCCTCGTCGACGAGCTTGAGCGTGTTGCCGAGGCGCGGCGGCAGTCGATCCAGCATGGGCTTGATGCGCAGCACCTGCCGCAACCGTTTGCTGAAGGCGACGCAGCCGAGCAGCAGCACGCCGCCCATCACCGACCAGATGGCGATCGCGAGCGTGCTGAACCGGTCGAGGGCGAACAGGACGACGACGGCACCGAGGATGGCGAGGCTGCCGAGGCCGAGGATGCGGTCGACGAACACCGAGACCAGCGCCGGGATGCGCTTCCCGGGACAGCGCTTCATGATGTAGAGCGCCTTGATCACGTCGCCCCCCGTGGCCCCGGGCACGACCGAGTTGAAGAACAGCCCGATCCAGGTGAAGCGCAGCGCCTCGGCGAGGGTCACGTCGAGGCTGTTGATGCGGAGCAGCCACCACCACCGCATGCCCGACATGAGCACGCAGGCGAAGAAGCACAGCGCCCCTGCCAGGAACAGGCCGAGGTCCATGGTGCGCCAGTAGGTGATGAAGCCCGGGGCGACATCGAGGTCGGTCCCGTCGCCCTGCCTGCCGCGCACGAGCTGCAGTTCCTGCTGCTGGCCGTCGGGCACGAAGCGGACGACGCTTTCCTTCCAGGTGCCGACGATCGCGCCCTCCTGGCTGCGCACCACCGCGCCCCCGCCATCGGTCCAGTCCGCCCGGTCGTGCCACTGCACGCCGCTCGCGACCCAGTACATCAGGGCCGCGACGAACAGCAGCTTGAGCGCCTGGACGAGCAGCGACTTCACGACTGCCAGGCCCCCTTGGGACGGACCTTGGCACGCGCATCCTGGATCGACGCCTGTTCTGCGGCGACCACGTCGAGCAGCCGCCGGCCGAAGGCATCGGGATCGACGCCGAGTTCGACGAGCGCGGCCGTGCGGACCGGGGCGCCGCCCTGGGTCGCATTGAGCGCGAAGTGGACGAGGGAGGACACGGGACTCACCGTTGCGATGGAGATCGACAGTTTGCCGTCGCCGACGAAAAGGTCGTCCCCGGACCGGACCACGCGGGTGCCGGGGGCAGCCATGACCTGGAGCAACTCCGCGGCCTGTGCCGACAGCAGCCGCTGACGGTGGACGGCGAGCAACAGGTCGGGTTCCCGGAAGGACTCCCACACGAAATGCACCATGTCATCGGCGCGAATGCCCGGTCCGCCGAGGTCGGCGAGGTCGGCCATCTCGTCGAGCAGGACGTTGCAAGGGCCGCGGAAACCGACCAGTGCATCCCCCACCAGGCCGGCTTCCGCCAGGATCCAGTGCGACCGGAGCTGGGAGCCGTCGTAGGCGATCGGTCGGGCCAGCCACTGCGTCGCCAGGACCGGCAGCGCGCTCACGAGGTCCTCCGCAGGGAGGCGAGCACTTCGCGCACCCACGCGAGGTCGTAGTCGACCGGCTTGCCGAGGCAACGGCACAGGGCCTCCTGTGCGGGGATGCGGAGGTTCGTGATGAAGGCTTCTTCGTCGAGCACCTGCAGGCAGAGGAACTGCAGCGGCGAATAGGGCTCCCAGCCCTGGTGGTATGGCAGCCGCACCACCTTCTCCGCGCGCTGCCGGTCGAGTTGACCGCACAGGTGGATCATCCGCAAACGCACGTAGGGATCGGGGTCGATGTTGATCTTCTGGCCCGCGGCGACCTCCGGCGGGACGCTGATCAAGGCGAGGATCATCGGCACGCTGTCGACGCCGCCGTTGCGGTGCGCGACCTCGATGGCACGAAGGCGCAGCGGCAGCATCTCGGGCTCCGGCGCCGTCATCGCGCGCACGAGCAGTGCGCGCGCGCAGTGCTGCGCGGCCCGCTGCCATGCCTCGGTGGTCGCGTCGAAGAGCTCCCGGTCGGTTTCGGTGGCGAGGGCCGCAGCGAGGTCGCTCACCAGCGCATGGCGCTGCTCGGCGCGCGGCAGCGGCAGCATGCTGATGCGACGCAGCGCGTCGAGGTAGCTCGTCCGGGCCTCGGCGGCGAGGTCGACCGTGCGGGCAATGGGACGGTTCTCGCGCAGCACGTTGACGATCTCGGCATAGCCGGCCGGCAGGGTCGGCTGCTTCGTCGGGTCGTCCAATCCCGCGAGGAGGTCCCAGCCGAACACGTCGGCGAGGCGCTCGACAGCATCCAGCGCGACGCAACGCGAGAGGGGTGAGGCATCGACCTCGAGCACCGGCACCGCACGCAGGAACAACTGCGCTGCGCGGCGCACGTCGTCGCCGGCCTTCTCCTGCAGCACCGCCATGCGCGCACGAGCCTCGTTTGCCGACTGGGACTGTGGCTCGATCCCGGTCTCCTCGCCGAACAGCAGGCTGAACATGGGCGGGAACAGCCAGGCCCAGCTCATGCGCTCGTACCACGACGAGACACTGGCCTCGGTGCGGTACGTGACGCGACGTTCCTCGACGGTGCCCTCGACCGCCACCAGGTTGTCGTAGTCGCGGAGGGCCTGCCGCCACGAGAGGTTGTGCACCGTGCAGGACGCGGCACCGAATGCCAGCAAGGTGAGTGCGATGCGATCACGCATCGCCGTAGCCCTCGGGGTGCTCGCTGTGCCAGCGCCATGCCGTGCGCACGATGGTGTCGATGTCCGAGTGCGAGGGATTCCAGCCGAGTTCGGCGGCGATCTTCGCCGGACTGCCGACGAGCACCGGCGGGTCGCCTGCACGACGCCCCACCACCTCGAAGGGAACCTTCTTGCCGGTGATGCGCTCGGCGGCCCGGATGACCTCGAGCACCGTGGTGCCGGTGGCGTTGCCGAGGTTGTAGGCGCGCGCTCCACCGGTTCCGGCGAGCATGCTGCGCAGGGCGCGCACGTGCGCATCGGCAAGGTCCGTCACGTGGACGTAGTCGCGGATGCACGTGCCGTCGCGCGTCGGATAGTCGTTGCCGAACACCTTGAGCGTGTGCAGGCGACCCGCGGCGGCGCGCAGCACGAGCGGGATCAGGTGCGTCTCGGGATCGTGATCCTCGCCGACACGCCCCTCGGGATCGGCACCCGCGGCGTTGAAGTAGCGCAGGGCCACGCTGTCCATCCCGTGCGCGCGGTGGTAGTCCCGCAGCAGGTACTCGCACACCAGCTTGGTGTTGCCGTAGGGGTTCACCGGCAGTTGCGGGAAGGACTCGAGGATCGGCATCTCGCGCGGCTCGCCATAGGTGGCGCACGTCGAGCTGAAGACGATCCGGCGGATCCCCGCGAGCAGCATCGCATCGAGCAGGTTGAGGGTGCCGCCGACGTTGTTGCGGTAGTAGCTGCCGGGGTCGGTGACCGACTCACCCACGTAGCAGCGCGCGGCGAAGTGCACCACCGCTGCGATGCCACGGCCCACGAGGGCGTGGTCGAGGAAGGCGCGATCGAGCAGCGAGCCCTGCAGCAGTTCGACGCCATGCAGCGCCCCGAGGTGCCCCTCGCTGAGGTCGTCGATCACCACGACGCGGAAACCCTGGTCGCGCAACGCGAGAACGGTGTGGGAGCCGATGTAGCCGGCTCCGCCGACGACGGCGATCAGCGGTTGCAGTGCCTGTTCCATGCGGCAGCAGTTTCCATTCTCCGCGCCGCGGATCCATAGCCGGCTGGATCCAAAGCAGGTCCATTCGGGTAGAGGGCGAGGAGGCCGCGCACGAGCGCCGCGAACGTCGCCTCGTCCTCCTCCACCCCGAGGGCACCGAGGAGCGGCCCCGTCGCACCCGGCTGTCCCGAGGCGCCGAGCCGCGCTGCCGCAGTTGCGCGCACGGTTCGTGCGGGATCGAGGAGCATGGCGGCCCCCAGTTCGAGCAGCGCCTCCGGTTCGAGTTCGGCGCGCTCGAGCGCCAGCTGGCGCACGACCGGATCCTCGTCCACCACGCCGGTTGCCACGGCGCGCACGGCGACCTCGCCGCCGACCTCGAGCAACCGCCGCAATGCAGCGATGCGCTCGGCCGGTTCCGGCGCGCCGCGGAGGTTGCCGAGCACGTCGCGCAGCTTGACCGTGCGCGGCCGTGGCTCGGCGCGGACCTCCGCTTCCAGTGTCGCGATCGCATCCTCGCGACCGGCAACCCACGGATCCGATCCGTGGACCTGCTGCATCTCCACGATCGTGGCCAGGGCGGCGGCAGGCTCGCCCTCGAGCCACTGCAACTCGGCCAGTTCGAGGAGGATCCCGGGGTGCATCGCTCCCGCGCCGTGTTCGGCGCGGAGCCCTGCCAGCACCCGCGCCGCCTCCGCGCGCATGCCCAGGTCGCGCAACAGGCCGGCGCGCGCCACCAGCAACCTGCCGTCGGACGGGCGCCGCTCCAGCGCGGCTTCCACGGCAGCAAGCGCGTCGTGGTAGCGCTCGCGAGCTGCGAGCCCCACGGCAAGTTGGAGTGCGGCCTCCTCAGGGTCCGCCCCGCGCGCGAGTTCCTCGCGGACCGCCCGCTCACCCGGCGCCTCCACCGGCTCCGCCTTGCTCGCCCCGGACGCCGCGGGTTCGCGGGCAGGTTCGAGCAGACTCGGCGCCGCAGGCACGGATGGCACCGGATCGCCCGCATCGGTCGCGCACGCGACCGCGGCACAACCGAGCAGCAGCGATGCGATGCGGGTGCGCATGCGGGCGTTGTAGCGGGCACCGCGCGCCGTGCCCCTTGTATTCCTCGCGTGCCGCGCGAACCTGCCGCAATGCCCCGAACCGACCTCACAACGAGCCGACTCCGCAGTCTCCGCGCAGCACTCGCGCGCACGGTGACGGGTGCCGCCGCCATGGTCGAGGGACGGCGCACCCAGTCCCGCCGCGGCGACGTGCGCAGGAAGGGCCCCGGCGACTTCGTGACGGCTGTCGACCTCGCCGCCGAACGCTGGTTGCGCGGCCGCCTTGCCGACCTGGTGCCGGGAGCAGGGTTCCTCGGTGAGGAGACGCCGTCCTCGGACCTCGAGCGCGGGTTCGTGTGGTGCGTCGACCCCATCGACGGCACCAGCAACTACGCGCACGGCCTGCCGCAGTACGCGGTTGCCGTCGCCCTGCTGGAACGCTGCCGTCCCGTGGTGGCGTCCGTCTGGACCGCCCCCGAACAGGCGCTCTATGCCGCCGCACGCGGACTCGGCGCCACCCGCAACGGGCGGCGCCTCCGCATCCCCGCGGGACGCCGCGACGACGCAGCCATCCACGGTGCACAGTGGTTCCGCGGCTCCGAAGACCTCCGGTTCCTCGGCGCCCTGCAGCAGCACGGCGCCCGGATCCGCACCTTTGGGAGCACGGTGGTCCAACTCATGGACGTCGCCTGCGGGCGCCTCGACGCCAACGTGCAGCAGCAGGGCAGGATCTGGGACCTCGCCGCCGCGGGGCTCGTGGTCGAGGAGGCGGGCGGTCGGTTCACGGACTGGGGTGGCAAGCCGGTGTTCCCGTTCCCGAGCCTCGCGGTCGAACACACCGCCAGCCTCGCCGCCCCTGCCAACGTGCACCGACAGGTCCTCGCGGCTCTGGCGCCCCTCCGCTCCGGTCGCGCGAAAACGTTTCGCCCGGGTAACGGCGCAACCTGACCCCCGGAGCGCTACGCGGACGAAACCCGCGGGCTTGCCGGGAGCCGCGCATCTTTGCGCCCAAGTCGTGGACGGGCAGGGCTCTCGGAAAATCCTGTCGCCGGTGGAACCACATTTGCTGGACGGCGTGCGGAGGCTATACCTCCCATCCCTGCGCGGCTCCCGGCCCTGAGGAGCCATCCGACAACGGAGTCACCATCATGAAGAAGCTTGTCCTTGCCAGCCTGACCTGTGCAGGTCTGGTTGCACTCCTGCCCGAGACCGGCC
>JBEATZ010000383.1:0-3304 GCA_041161695.1 Planctomycetota bacterium
GCCTCACGTCGGCGAAGGCGCGTCCGAGCAGGTCCCCCAGCGCGAGCCCGTCCCACTCCCACTGTTCCGAGTGCACGGCAACCGTGCGCGGGTCGTGGCGCGCGTCCCAGACGAGCAGGGCCGGGATCGCGAGGGCGAGCAGCCACGCCAGCGCGATGCCGCCGCGGCACCAGGCTGCGATCGAGTGCAGGCCGCTCACGGCCAGCAGCACCGCCATGGGCAGCAGCGGCTGGAAATGGCGCCAGCCGGGGAAGTGGTCGCCGCCGATCGCCACGAGGTAGCCGCCGAAGACCGCGAGCGGCACCGCGCACGTGAGCAGCCAGCCGCGCACCCGTTCGTTCGTCCATCCGGCGAGGAGGCCGATGAGCGCAAGGGCGCTGAGTCCGCGCATGACCCATGCTCCCTCCAGCAGGTAGCGCAACCCTGCCTGCAGCGAGAGCACGCTCACGCCTGCCTTCACGTGCGCGGTGTTCGGCACCCAGTCGCCGTGGTACCAGAGGCGGAACGCCGTGTGGGCAGCGACGGTGAGCGCAGGGACGAACGCCAGGCGCAGGAGCCTGCCGACCGCGCTGCGCACGGCGGCCCCGGGCTGATCGGGCGCGGTGAGCACGGCTGCGAAGCCGGCGGCCGCGCACCACAGCGGGGCGTCGGGACGGGTCAGGCAGAGCAGCGCCATCGCGCCGCCGGCGCGGATCACGTCCCTCGGGGCGAACGCGGAGCGGTGGCAGCGCTGCAGGCCGCGCAGCGACAGCAGCACGAACAGCAGCACCATGGGCCCCTCGAGCCCTGCCATAGTCCAGACCGCCAGCGGCGAGCACGCGGCAAGCAGCAGCGGCGCAGCGAGGGAGCCAGCCAGCTGCGTGCCGCTGCGCGGGCGGACCATGAGTGCGAGCACGACCACGGCAGCAGCACTGCAGGCGAGGCCGAGGGCGCGCGCGGCCCAGATCGCGGACAACTGCAGCTTCATCAGCCCGGCGGTGGCGAGGACCCAGAGCAGGTTGCTGTAGCCCTCGACGGTGTCACCGTCGTTCCAGGTCAGCCCCTTCCCCTCCAGCAGACGCTCGGCGTAGCGCAGTGAGATGAACGCGTCGTCCGAGACGAAGGGGTACGTCCAGTGCACCTGGAAACCGAGCAGCACGAGGCCGGCGACGGCTGCATGCAGCGCAAGGCTGCGGGAGGTCCATGGCCTCGTTTCGTGCCCGGTCGGCGATTCCACGGCAGGATGCTAGCCATGGACACAGCCTGCCGCAGCAGCGATGCGCCCTGCTGCCGCGATTGACACGGTTGTGCGCGTCGCACTAGAAGCGTGACGAACTCGCAGTCGCCGCGGACGGACCCGGCGCCGCGAAGGAAGGCAGGCACCACGGCATGTCGCACCCCGAGCGCACGATGGACCACACGCGCACGGTCCACCTGCTCGGCCCCGGCAGGGTTGGCCGGTCCTTCCTGCGCCAGCTGAGCGGACTGCCCCTGCGCGTCGTGGCGGTGACCGACACCGGCGGCACGCTGCACGACGACGACGGCATCGACGTGGAGGCCCTGTTGCGCCTCAAGGACTCAGGCCGCTCGGTGGCCGCCATGCGCGGCGGGAGCCCGGTGGATGCCTGCGAGGCGATCGAACGCGTGCGCGCGGACTTCGTGGTCGACGCGACGCCCACCGAGGCTGCGGGAACCGAGGCTTCGGTCCGCCGCGGCGATGCCGCGCTGCGCACCGGTGCATTCCTCGCGCTGTGCGCCAAGAACGCCCTGGCCGCCGCAGGGCACCGCTGGCTGCGTGCGCCGCACCTCGGTCGCGTCGGCATCCATGCCGTGCTCGGCGGCGCCGGCAGGCAACTGGTGCAGGAACTCGACCTGCTGCGCGCGGAGTGCACGGGGCTCGCATTGGTGGGCAACGTGACCACGACGGTGGTGATCGAGGCCGTGGAGGCAGGCGCATCCGTCGAGGAAGGCATCGAACAGGCACGGCTGCGCGGGCTGCTGGAACCCGACCCGACCCTCGACCTCGACGGCAGCGATGCCGCCACCAAGCTGTGCGCGGTCTGGAACGTGCTGTTCGCCGGGCAGGGATCGCCGCGAGCCGTTCCGGGGGCCGTGCCGCGGGAGGACCTCCGTGCGCTCGATGCAATCGCGGTGCAACAGCGCGCGGCGCGCGGCGCCACCACGCGCCTCGTGGCCCGGGCAACGCGCGCGGGCGCGCTGCGCGTCAGTTACGAGGAACTCCCGAGGGCATCGGCCCTTGCGGCGCCGACGGATCGCGTCGTGTACGGCTACGAGCGATTGGACCGGCTGCACATCCTCACAGGGGACGCCCTCGGCCACGACCGTACGGCGGCAGCCCTGCTGGCGGACGTGGTCGATGCAATCGACCACGCTCGGTGAGACGGCAGACGCACGCCGCGAGGAGGCAGGAAGGTTGTCCGGGATCCGGAGGCCGCCGGTATCCTTGCCGCCCGTGAACCCGCCGCTGTTGCTGACCCGACCTGCAGGATCGCCGCCCCAGACGCTGGAGGAGTACCGCCGCGAGGGCGGCTACGAGGCCCTGCAGCGCGCGCTGCGCAACTACACGCCTTCGGACGTGCTCGTCGAGGTGGCTCGATCCGGCCTGCGCGGCCGCGGCGGCGCGGCGTTCTCGACCGAGGCCAAGTGGAAGCTGGCCATGAAGTTCGAGGACGGCCCCAAGTACGTGGTGGCAAACGGCGGGGAACACGAGCCCGGCAGCCGCAAGGACAAGCACCTCGTCGAGTTCTATCCACACAAGGTGATCGAGGGCATGCTCCTGTGCGCGTACACCACGGGCGCGAGCAAGGGCTGGCTCTACCTCATCGAGGACATGGCCGGCCCGATCGCCAGCGCCGAGCGCGCAGTGGCCGAGGCACGGGCCGCTGGCCTGCTCGGCAACCGCATCCTCGGCACGCCCTTCTCGTTCGAGCTGGAGGTGCACCGCGCCCCCACCACGTACATCGCCGGAGAGGAGACCGCGGCACTCAACTCGATCGAGGGGCAGCCCGCAAAGCCGCGCAAGAAGCCGCCGTTCCCGGGCGAGGCCGGCCTGTTCGGCCGCCCCACCACGGTGAACAACGTCGAGACGCTGGCGCACGTCCCCGGGATCGTGCGCCACGGCGGCGACGTCTTCGACAAGATCGGCACCGCGCAGAGCAAGGGCACGCTGCTCTTCACGCTCGGCGAGGAGGTCAACCGGCCGGGCGTCGTCGAGGCGCCCTTCGGCACCACGTACCGCGAACTGCTCGAACAGCACGGCGGCGGCATGCGCAGCGGCAGGCCGGTGCGCGCGGTACTGCCGGCG
>JBEATZ010000392.1:0-5195 GCA_041161695.1 Planctomycetota bacterium
GGAACAGTCCCAGGATGATGCCGGTGGTGATGGTGGCGATCGCCAGCACGCTGTTCACCACCGAGTCGGCACCGCCGAGGCCGCTCACGCCGACGGCCATCTGCAGCACGGCGAACAGGACGGTCGCGGCCTTCGCGGCGCGCAGGGCAAACGGGTCCTCGGGCTTCCTGCCGGTGGCCGGCAGCAGGAAGTCGTTCACCAGCGCCGAGGCCGAGGCGCTCAGCGAACTCGACAGCGTGGACATCGCAGCCGAGAACACGGCTCCCAGCACGATGCCCACGAGTCCCGTGGGCAGGTGGTTGACGATGAAGTGGGCGAACACCTTGTCGCCGGCAAGGGGCGGCGTCTCGGGCGGCTGCTGCCGGTAGAACGCGTACAGCGCGATGCCGATGCCGAGGAACACGGCGAACTGGGCCAGCACCACCGGCCCGCTCCACACGAGGGCCTTGCGTGCATCGCCGAGGCTGCGTGCGCTCAGGTAGCGCTGCACGATGAGCTGGTCGACGCCGTGCGAGCCCACGGACAGCACGGTGCCGCCGAGCAGCCCTGCCCAGAACGTGAACGGGCTCGACAGGTCGAGCCTGAAGTCGAAGGCCTGCAGCTTGCCCTCGGCGGATGCGAGGTCGAGTGCTGCGCCGAGGCCGCTGCGGGCACCCTCGGCCAGCGGCGCGATGCCGAGGTGCAGCACGACCAGCGCCGCGAACGCGCCGATCATGTACACGAAGAACTGGATCACGTCGGTCCAGACCACGGCGCGCATGCCGCCATGGAGCGTGTAGACCAGGGTGGCGATGCCGCTGATGCCCACGCACCACGGCAGTGCGAGGCCGGTCATGGTCTGCACGACGAGTGCTGCGAGGTACAGGCGCAACCCGTCCGCCAGCGTGCGCGTCACCAGGAAGATGGCGCTCGCGAGCGTGCGAACGGCAGGCCCCGAGCGGACCCGCAGCACCTCGTAGGCCGTGAACATCTGGCCGCGGAAGTACATGGGCAGCAGCAGCGCTGCGGCGATCGACCTGCCGACAAGGTACCCGAGCGGCAGCTGCAGGTACGTGAGGTTGCCGCCGAAGGCGACGCCCGGGACGCTCAGGAACGTGGCCGTGCTCGTCTCGGTGGCGACGATGGAGATCAGCAGCGCCCACCAGGGCAGGTTGCGGCTGCCCAGCAGGTAGTCGTGCGCGGACTTCTGGCCGCGCCCGATCCAAACGCCGAAGGCAACGGTGCCGGCGAGGTAGGCGAGCAGCAGGGTGAGGTCGATGGCGCCGATCTGCACGTTCGTGGGCTCCGTGCTGCAGCTATACTTTGTGGCCGCACGATGACCAAGCCGGATCTCGACAGGCTCACGACCGAGGCACGCAACCCGCGCACCACGAACCTCGACGAGATGTCGACGCTCGACCTGCTCGCCGTGATGAACGACGAGGACCGGCAGGTGGCCGAGGTGGTCCGCGGCCAGTTGCCCGCCATCGCGCGCGTGGTCGATGCGGTGGCGCCTCGCATGCGCGAGGGCGGCAGGATCGTGTACTGCGGCGCCGGGACCTCGGGTCGCCTCGGTGTGCTCGATGCCGTCGAGTGCCCGCCCACCTTCAGCGTCGACCCGGGCGTGGTGGTGGGGCTCATTGCGGGCGGCCCCCCGGCGTTCGTGAAGGCCGTCGAGGGCGCCGAGGACAGCCTCGTGCTCGGGGCCCGCGACCTCGATGCGATCGGATTGCGCCCCGTCGACACCGTGGTGGGCATCGCGGCGAGCGGGCGCACCCCCTACGTGATCGGCGCGCTCGAGCACGCGCGCAGGACAGGCGCACTCACCGTGGCCGTGGTGTGCAATGCCGGCAGCGCGGTGGCCGCGGCCGCCGACCTGCCCATCGAGGTGGTGACCGGCCCCGAGGTGCTCACCGGGTCCACGCGCCTCAAGGCGGGCACCGCCACCAAGCTGGTGCTCAACATGATCACCACCGGCTGCTTCGTGCGGCTGCACAAGGTGCACGGCAACCTGATGGTCGACGTCATGGCCACCAACGAGAAGCTGGTGGCGCGGAGCCGCAGGATCGTCGCGCAGGCTGCGCACTGCACCCTCGAGGAGGCGGAAGCGTGCCTTGCGGCATGCAACGGCGAGGTGAAGACGGCCATCGTGAGCCTGCTCGCCGGCGTGGAAGTGCAGGCGGCGCGGGTGCGCCTGCAGGACGCGCACGGCAGCGTGCGCCGCGCGGTGGCGGGACGATGACGGCAGCAGGGCTGCAGCCCTCAGGGTCGCGCTGGGTCGCGCTCGACGCGCTGCGCGGCCTCACCATCGCTGCGATGATCCTCGTCAACAATCCCGGCAAGTGGGGGGCGGCATGGCAGTACGACCAGCTGCGCCACCGCGACTGGCACGGCTGCACGTTCACGGACTTCGTGTTCCCGTCCTTCCTGTTCTGCGCCGGCGTCGCCATCTGGCCCGCATTTGCCCGCAGGATCGCCCAGGGTGTCTCCCGGACCACGCTGAGCCTGCAGGCGCTGCGGCGCGGGCTCGCGTTGTTCGGCATCGGCCTGCTGCTGCACTCGTTCCCGTGGCTCACGTTCGTGGCCGACAAGTCGCTGCTGGCGCCCATCCTCGACGTGCGCGTGCCGGGCGTGCTGCAGCGCATCGGCGCCTGCTATGCGATCACTGCGCTGCTGCACCTCTGGTGCAGCGTGCAGACGGTGCGGCTCACGGCCGTGCTGCTGCTGCTCGGGTACTGGGCTGCTCGCGCTGGTGGCGGCGCCCGGCCAGCCTGCGCCCGACTTCGACGTGGCCCGCAACACGCTGCAGGCATGGCTCGACCAACTGGTCGTGGGCAGCCACATGTACCTGAAGGGCCGCCTCGGCTACGACCCCGAAGGCGTCCTCAGCACCCTGCCTGCCATCGGCACCGCCATCCTCGGGCTCGAGGCAGGGCGCTGGCTCGGCAGTGCGCGCACCGATGCTGCCAAGGTCCGCGGCCTCGTGGTCGGCGGCCTCGCCACGGCGGTCCTCGGCCTGGCCTGGAGCCTCTGGTTCCCGCTCAACAAGCCGATCTGGACCTCGAGCTACGTGCTCTGGACCGGCGGCATCAGCGCCGTACTGCTGGGCTGCTTCCACCAGGCATTTGCCGTGTGGGGCTGGCGGCGCCTCGCGCATCCGCTGCAGGTCTACGGCGTCAACGCGCTGCTCGTGTTCGTGGGCAGCGCCATCCTCGGCAGGCTGGTGGGCTCCCTCATCACGGTGACGGGCGCAGACGGCAAGGTGGTTGCGCTCAAGGAATGGGTGTTCCAGGCCGCCTTCGCCAGCTGGGCCGCGCCCAAGGTGGCCTCGCTGCTGTTCGCCGTGGCGTGGATCACCGGCTGGTATGCCGTGCTGGCGCCCCTGTACCGACGGGGCATCGTCTGGAAGGTCTGACCGTTGCCGCACCGCGACTCCCGCGGCACACTCCTGCCGCTCCCATGGCACCCAGCGACTCCCCGAAGGCTCCCGACGTCCGCGTGTTCGCCACCCGCGAGGGTGCGCTTGCCGTGGCCCTCGAGGAACTCCGCCGCACGGTGCAGCGAGGCCACGACCCGCTCGTGTGCTTCGCCACCGGCGCCACCTTCACGACGATGCTGCAGCGCCTGCACACCGAACTCGGTGCCAGGCGCATCGCCGCGGACGGCTTCCACGCCACGCACCTCGACGAGTACCTCGGCTTCGCGCCGACGCGGCCGGGCGGCATGGTGCACGAGCTGGAACAGGCATGCCCGGCCCTCACCGAGATGCGCACGTCCGGCAGGTTCCTGCCGGTGCCGTGCGACGGCACCCGCGAGTCGATGCTGCTGCACGAGCAGCGGCTGCGCGCGCTCGGCGGCGTGAAGCTGCAGTTCCTCGGCATCGGCAGGAACGGCCACCTCGCCTTCAACGAGCCGGGCACGCCGTTCGAGTCCGGCTTCCACGTGACCGAACTGGCCGCCACCACGCGCCAGGATGCCGCGCCGCGCTTCGCGCCCAACCCGGTGCCCACGCACGCCGTGACCTCGGGCATCGCCACCATCCTCGGCGCCGAGCGACTCGTGCTGTGCGCCTTCGGCGCCGGCAAGGCCCCTGCCGTGAAGGCCATGCTCGACGGCCCGGTGGCCGTGCAGTGCCCGGCCAGCGTGTTGCGTCGCCACCCGAACGTGCTCGTGCTGCTCGACCGCGAGGCCGCAGCGCAGTGGAGCGGTTCGATGGCAGCTGCCGTCGCGCCCTGACCGACACTTGGCTGTCCTCACGGCGCACGCAGGCTATCGTGCCCGCGTGAAGCACTGCATCCTCGCGCTCTCCGTTGCCGCGCTGCTGCCGCGGCTCGCCCTGGCCCAGTCGACTGCCGAAGAACTGCTCGCGCGCATGAGCGTCGAGGAGCGCGCCGGCCAGCTGCTGGTGAGCTGGATCCTCAGCAAGGAAGACGGGCAGGCCGCGAACCGCGAGAAACTGCGCGCGGCCATCCGCGATGCGGGCCTCGGCGGCGTGATCCTCTCGATCGGACCGGTGGCCGATGCCGCCGCGCTCGTCGCCGACCTGCAGTCGGTGAGCAGGGTGCCCTTGCTGGTGGCCGCCGACTTCGAGGGCAGCGTCGCCTTCCGCATGCCGGGCGCCACCGAGATGGGCAACCAGATGCTGGTGGGGGCCACGGGCCTCGACCGCATGGCGTTTGCCATGGGCCGCGTGACGGGCAGCGAGGCCATGGCGCTGGGCATCCCGTGGTGCTTCGCGCCGGTGCTCGACGTCAACTCCAACCCCGACAACCCGATCATCAACGTACGCAGCTTCGGCGAGGACCCGGCACTCGTCGCGCGCCTCGGCACGGCACTGGCTGCCGGCATCCGCAGCGCCGGTGCGATCCCCTGCGGCAAGCACTTCCCGGGTCATGGCGACGTGAACACCGACAGCCACCTCGCGCTCGCCACCGTCCCCGGCGATGCCGCGCGGTTGCGCAGCGTCGAGTTGCTGCCCTTCCGCGTCGCATCGGCAGCCGGCCTCGAGTCGGTGATGAGCGGTCACCTGGCCGTGCCCGGACTCGGCGAGGACCCGGCGGTGCCCGCCACGCTGTCGAAGCGCATCCTCACCGACGAACTGCGCGGCAACCTGGGGTTCCAGGGCCTGGTCGTCACCGATGCCCTCGACATGGGCGGCGTGAAGGGCGCGTTCCCTCCCGAGGAGGTGGCCATCCGTGCCCTGCTCGCCGGCGCCG
>JBEATZ010000409.1:0-8119 GCA_041161695.1 Planctomycetota bacterium
GTCCACGTCTACTCCGCAGCCACCCGGCAGTGGCACGCGCACCCGGCGCCGGGCGCGCCGCCGCTGCGCCTCGCGAACGACTGGCTGCTGTGGCGGGACGGCACGGGATTCGTCGCCTTCAGCTCGATGCGCGGCACCTTCGAGCGCCTCGCCGCGAGCCCGGCTGCCATCGTGGTCAACCCGAACAACCAGCGCAACGACTCCATCGTGCTGGTGCGGGACGGCACGCAGCTCCACCACTTCAGCGGCTTCGACGGCCACTGGCGCACGCGGAGCATCGGCCTCAACGCCGGCGTCGCCGTGCAGCGCCACGTGGCGATCGTCACGGACGGCAACCTGCTCGGCGGCCTGGGCGCATTCGCGCCGGGCTGGGTCGATGCCGCGGCGGCGGGGCCCGCGACCATGCTGTCGGCAGACGGGACCGCTGCCGTGGCGGTGGTCGGCGGCACCGTGCACGGCTTCGCTGCGAGCGGGAGTTCGTGGTCCAGCACGAGCGCACTCTCGCCCGGCGCGAGCTTCGTGCGCGGCGACGACTGGGCGCTCTGGCACGACGGGACCACTGCCCTCGCGTTCAGCGGGCTGCGCGGCGGCTTCCAGGCAACGCCGGTCGGCACCGTGGGAGAGATGGCCGTGCAGGAGGACCTTGTCGGCCTGCGCAGCGGCGTGGCCGTGAGCCTGTACTCGCCGGTGACCGGCACCTGGACGCTCGCAGGACTCGGCCTGACGGGCTCGATGGTCGCGTCCACCACGGTTGCACTGCTCGCCGACGGCCCGAACCTGCAGGCCTACAGCGCGCTGCGTGGCACGGTGAGCCCGCTCGCGCTGGACACCTCCGGCTTCGCGCTGTCGGGCACGGTTGCGGCGGCCCTGCCCCGCAGCGGCTCCGCGCCGTGGCTCTTCAGTTCGCTGCTCGGCCAGTGGGTGCAGGCTCCCGCGGACGTGCAGGGCGCCCTGCCGACGCTCGCCAGCCAGTCGGCGCTGCTGCCCACGGCCACGGGGTGGCGGGGCTGGTCGGCCCGCACGGGCAACAGCGTTCCCCTGCCCGTCCAGGGCACGCCGGTCGCGAACCCGAGCAGCGCGATCACCGCCATCTGGAACGCGACGAACCTGCACGTGTTCGACGCGCGCCGCGAGGCATGGCTGTCGGTCCCCCGCAGTGGTCCCGGCACGCCCTCGCTGCAGGCATGGCGCACCACGCTCGCCGGACACGACGGCGCCACGGCGCTCGGCTACGGCGCGCTGTCGGGTCGCGTCGAGGCCACGACCCTGCTCGAGCCGGCCCTCTCGGTCACGGCCGCCTCGGAGTGCGGCGTGGTGACCACCGCAGCGGCACTCCACGCCTGGAGTTCGGCTGCCGAGGCAGGCCCCCTCGCCCAGTTCCCCGAGTTCCGCCGCATCCAGGCCACCGGCAGTCCGTGCCGGATCCAGCTGCAGCTGGGGAACGCGCCCGCTGCCGTGCTGGGGATCGGATCGCTCGCACCGGCGGCCACCCAGCTCCCGGGCATCGGGTCGCTGCTGCTCGATCCGGCGACCACCGGGACCGTCCTGTGCCTCCCCGCCCCCGGTGAGACGCGCCACCTGCTCGACGTGCAGGTGCCCGCGACCCCTTCCCTGCGCGGTACGCGGTGGTGGTTCCAGGCCCTGGTGGCGCCCCCTGCCGGGGCCGCGGGGCCCTGGCTCACCGATGGGACCGAGCTGATGCCCTGGTGAAGGGGTGCCCCCCGCATCCGTGGGCAGGGGCCATCGAACAGGCGTTCATGATGTCGCCCTTCCGCCGTGGACTGTTCGTTCTCGCCGCCGTCGCACTGCTCGCCGGCGCAGCACCCGCCCAGGACGTGCTGCTGCAGCAGGAACACGTGGCAGGTCGCACCAAGGCGGGCCAGCAGCTGGCCCTCATGGTGAAGGAGACCTCCGGAACGAAGCCCGAGGAGGTCGCAGCGCGCCTCGAGGGCGCCATGACCTCCGCCCGTGCGCAGGCAGACCTGCTCGTGCAGGGCTCGGCCGCGCGCAAGCGCCTCGATGCAGCCCTCGCGCGGGCAGCCGACCTGGCGAAGGAACAGGGCCCTGCAGCGGCCCTCGCCCACCTGCGTGGTGAGGCCAACGAACTGGCCGAGGAGCTGGTGTTCCAGCCGATGATGGAAGCCGAGATGCCGGCCGACTTCCCCACCTACCGCGGTCTCGGCGAGATCGAACTTCGCGAGTACCCCACCTACCGCATGGCGCGCGCAACCATGCGCGGCCGCGGCGCCACCATGGGTTCGTTCTGGACGCTGTTCCAGCACATCCAGAAGAACGACATCGCCATGACCGCGCCGGTGCAGGTCGACTACGTGGTCACCGAGCAGGGCGAGCGCGAGGGCTCGATGGCGTTCCTCTACGGCTCGCCCGAGGTCGGCCCTGCTGGCAATGCCGGCAAGGTGGAGGTCGTGGACGTGCCGAAGATCACGGTCCTCAGCATCGGTTCGCGGGGCAACGACAGCGGGGCGCGCATCGAGGAGATGTCGCAGCGCATGCGCGACTGGGTCGCCGCCAACGCGACCACGTGGGAGGTCGCCGGCCCGATCCGCACCATGGGCTACAACGGCCCGTCGGTGCGCGGCGACAAGCGCTACTTCGAGGTGCAGCTGCCGGTGCGCAAGGTCGAGAAGCCCGCGAACACCCCCGCTCCCGCGAAGTGAGCCTGGCGCGCCCCAACCGGGCAAGAACGCCCGGCGAATCCGCCTCGGCTGCGGGCGGTCGGTGAATCCGCACAGCGGACACCCGTCCCCGACGCGCAACGGTTCCTAGCCTCGTGGTTGCCGCAGCAGGTGCTGCAGCAACCCACGAGGAGGAATCATGAAGGCCGTCATCCCGGTGCTCGCCGCCGCACTCAACCTGTGCTCCGGCATCGCACCCCTCGTCGCGCAGGACCCGGGCGACATCGTCGTCCCGTCCGCCGACTCCCGCATCCTGCTCCGCTACGCCACGTTCGACCCGCTCCGCGGCGTACCTCGGGTCGGGGACATGCTGCGCAGCAGTGCGGACGGCGGCCTGTGGATCGTGCAGTTCCATGCCGCTCCCACCGACCGTGACCGCGATCTCGTGGGGCAGCACGGCGGCAGGATCCACGGCTACCTGCCGCACGACGCTTGGGTGGTCCGCATGGCATCGGGCGGCGCCGCGGCGCTCGCCGGTGCAAAGCAGGTCCGATGGATCGGTGCCTACGAGCCCGCCTACCGGCTGGAACCGGAACTCCTCGGCGAACTGCTGGGCGCGGGACCGCTTCCCGTGCGTGCCTACAACCTCGTGATGAGCGACAAGCGCCGCGACAAGGAGACACTCGAACAGCGCATCACCGCGATGGGCGGCAAGGTGCTGCACCGCCACCCGGACAGCCTGCTCTTCACGGTCGAACTGGACGGCGTACAGCTGTTGGCGGCATCCCGACTCGACGAGGTGCTGTGGATCGACCGCTGGACCCCGAGCAGCGACGACATGAACAACGCGCGCGTGCAGGGCGGGGCCAACGCGGTCGAGACCGCTGCCGGCTACACCGGCAACGGCGTGCGCGGCCACGTCTACGAGGGCGCGGAGGCATCACACCCGGACTTCGACGTGGCCCTCACCAACGTGCGGAGTGGCGGCGAGGCCATGACCCACGGCCACTGCACCGCAGGCATCGTGTTCGGCAACGGCAACAGCGCTGCGCAGGCGCGCGGGATGGCGCCGGATGCGCGCGGCTTCTACACGACGAAGGAGACGGTCACCGCGGGCTGGTCGCGCAACCAGGTGATCAACGACGTCGTGAATGTCCACGACTGCATGTTCACGACGGCATCCTGGGGCGCTGCGCAGACCACGGCCTACACGTCGGTGTCCGCGGACGCGGACGACATCGTGTTCGACCACCGCATCCCGTGGACCAACAGCATGGCCAACCTCGGCGACCAGCGCGTGCGCCCGGAGGCATGGGCCAAGAACGTGATCTCCGTGGGCGCCTTCGGCCACGGCGACAACTCCACCGCCGCGGACGACTCGTGGCTCGCGGGCGACGGGAGTTCGCGCGGGTCGATCGGCCCGGCTTCCGACGGCCGCAACAAGCCCGACCTGTCGGGCTACTACGACCTCACGTGGACCTCGGACCGCAGCGGCACCGCGGGCTACAACACGGCCGCAGGCGTCGCCGGCAACTCGTACACGAACTTCGGCGGCACCTCCGGGGCGACGCCCATGGTGGCAGGTCACAACGCACTCGCCATCCAGATGTTCACCGACGGGATCTTCGGCAACCCGCTGCCCGGTGCGCCGACCGTCGGCAACCGGTTCCTCAACCGGCCGCGCGCCCAGACGCTCAAGGCGCTGATGATCGCCACTGCGATCCCCCTGGCGCCGCAGGCAACCGACAACCGGCGTGAGCACACCGGCTGGGGCATGCCCAACGTGAACAACCTGTACACGCGACGCGACCGCATGGCGATCGTGGCGGAGGACCGGCCCATCACCCAGGGTGCCACGCACACCCACATGGTGAACGTGCGCAACGGCGAGACGGCGCTCAAGGTGGTCATGACGTACCTCGACCTGCCGGGCAACCCGGCGGCCGCGCTGCAGCGGGTCAACGACCTCACGCTGCGCGTCGTCCACCCGGACGGCACGACTGCGTACTGGGGCAACGTGGGGCTCGTCGGCGCCTCGCAGGCCAACGTGTCCTCCACCGGCGGCTCGGCGAACACCATCGACACCGTCGAGTGCGTGTTCCTCACCAACCCGACGCCGGGCAACTGGACGATCCAGGTGAGCGCACCGACCATCGCCATCGACGCCCACACGGCGACCCCCGCCACCGACGCGACCTACGCGCTCGTGGCGAACGGCGCGATCCTGCTCTCGGGCTCGGGCTGTGCACGGCACATCCCCGATGCCAGCACGCTGGGCACGGGCAACTTCATCCCGTTCGGCACGGTGGCCCCGACGCCGATCCAGACGACGTTCGTGTCCAACAACAGCGGTTCCGCCGGCGGCGCGGTGTACTTCGACGTGACGCCAGCAGCGAACCTGTTCGTGACCGGGTTCGACCTCAACGTCTCGGCAGCCGACGGCAACCCGGTCACCGTCGACGTGTACACCCGGTCGGGCACGTACGCGGGCAACGAGACCAACCCTGCCGGCTGGACGGTGATGAGCACCGGCCACGGCACCTCGGCAGGTCCCGACGCCCAGACGCACATCGAACTCAACGAGCCGATCCTGATGCTGACGGGGACGCACGGCATGGCCATCGTGGCCCGCAACTTCGGGCACCGCTACACGAACGGCACGGGCAGCAACCAGTCGTACTCCGACGGCAGCATCGCGCTGGCGTTCGGGTCGGCGACCAACGCGCCCTTCAGCGCGCCGGTGAACAGCCCGCGCGTGGCCAACCTCGTTGCCCACTACCGCACCGACACCAGCGCCTGGACCAACCAGCTCTACCAGACCGTCCTGCGGCGCTCGGACCTCGGCAGCGCGGGCACGATCCGCGGCCTCGCCTTCTCGGCCGAGTCGACGGGCGTGCACTTCAACCGCGAACTGCGCATCCGCATGTCGCACGTGCCGGTCGACCACGTGCTGTCGACCACCTTCGCGTCGAACCTCCCGTCGCCGGTGACCGTGCTGAGCCAGTACGACCACTCGTGGCACGTGGTCGGGGACCAGTGGACGGAGGTCGGCCTCGAGGCGCCCTTCGACTACAACGGCACCTCCGACGTGGTGGTCGAGGTCCTCGCCAGGGGCAACCACTCCACGGTGCCCGCTGCCTTCAACCGCGGCGACGGTACGGTGCCCAGGGTCGCCTCCTACGGCTTCGGTTTCGGCTCGATCCCGACGGTGGCCACCGTCAACGACAGCAGCGGCCAGCGCATCCGTGTGAACTTCGGGTGCGCCGTGGGCAGCGAGTACGGCAGCAGTTGCGGCCCGCTGCGCGCAGCCCACTGGGGCACGCCCAACCGCGGCGGCTTCGCCTGGTGGGACCTCAGCAATGCGGTCCCTTCCAACATCGCGATCCTCGCCCTGGGCTTCAACCTGACCGGACCGATCCCCACGAGCCTCGACGGCTACGGGTTCACGGGCTGCCATGCCTTCCACGACTACGTGTCGACCCTCGTGGTGAGCACCAGTGCCAGCGGGTTCGCCACCCATGGCGCCTCGGTCCCCAACAACCCGATCCTCGACGGCGTGCAGGTGAAGGGTCAGTGGTTCCAGCTCGATGCCACGCAGCCGGGCGGGGTGACCGTCTCCAACTACGTGAACAACCTGGTCGGCATCGACCCGTGATGCAGGCAGGCGCGCGCCTCAGGCACCCGACTTCGCACGGGTCCCGGCGGCGCGCGCACCCCGCCGGCTCGGCGGCCGCTTCCGGCTGCCGTGCTTCGCGTAGACGCGCCGGCTCTCGGCGCGGGCCTCGTCCGTGCGGCGCGCTGCGTACACGCGCTGCTTCGCAGCCTTGACCGCGGCATCGTGGTCGACGATCGGGGCTGGATAGTCGGTGCCGATGCGGCAGCCCGCGGCCTCCTGGTCGGCCTCGCCCATCCGGTGGGGCTCGTCGAGGAACTGGAGCGGCACGCGCGCCAGTTCGGGCACCCAGCGGCGCACGAACGTGCCCTCGGGGTCCTGGTCCCGGAGTTGCTTCTTCGGCGAGTAGATCCGCACCGTGTTGATGCCGGTCACGCCGCTCTGCATCTGCACCTGGCTCCAGTGGATGCCGGGCTCGAAGTCGACGAAGTGCCGGCCGAGGAACACCCCCACCTCGCGCCAGTGCAGCCACAGGTGGTACGCGGCAAAGGAGACCAGCATCGCGCGCATGCGGAAGTTGAGCCAACCCGTGCGGCGCAGGCAGCGGATGCAGGCATCCACCATCGGATAGCCGGTGCGACCCTCGCACCAGGCAGCGAAGCGCGCGGCGTCGAAGTCCTGTTCGCGCAGCCCGTCCATCGCCCGGTTGACGTTCTCGAACTCGATGCGCGGTTCGTCCTCCAGCTTCTGCACGAAGTGGCAGTGCCAGCGCAGGCGCGCGCCGAAGCTCTTCAGCGACCCGAGCCAGCTGCCGCGGTGTTCGCGAGGCAGGGCACGGAGCTCGTCGGCCCGTGCCTCCAGTGCCTGCAGCACGGTGCGCACGGAGATGGTGCCGTGGGCGAGGTGCGGCGACAGCCTGCTGCAGGCATCCCAGCCCTCGAGGGGCGAGGACATCGCACGCTGGTAGTCCTCGCCGCGCTCGTGCAGGAAGCCGTGGAGCAGACGCACGGCCTCGGCACTGCCGCCGCGCTGTCGGTCGACGATGCTGCTGGGCGGCAACCCGAGGTCGTCGAGTGCCGGCAGGGTGCCCGGGGCCACGGGAGCGGCAACGAGGTGCTGCGGTGCCGCGACCAGCGGCTGCCGCATCCTGCGCTCCCAGTTGCGGCTCCAGCCGTCCCTCGACTTCAGCCGCCGCACCACCCCGTTCTGCGGGAACTCGCGCCAGGGAATCCCGCGCTCCCGCAGCCATGCACCGAGGCGCAGGTCGCGGTCGTAGGTCACGCGGCTGCCGGTCTCCTCGTGTGCGTACACGGCGCGCATGCCGCCGCTTGCCTCGAGTTCCCGCCCGAGTTCCTCGAACACCCGCAGGATCGTCCCGTGGCGCACCGTGAGGAAGGCGCCGCGCGCGCGCAGTGCGGCGTCCAGTTCCGCGAGCGACTCCAGCACGAAGCCCCACTGCGCACGGTCGGACTCGGGCTGGGCGAGCAGTTCCGGCTCGAACACGTACAGGGCCACGACCGGCGCACCGTGTTCGAGGGCGGCATGCAGGGCAGCGTGGTCGTCGATGCGCAGGTCTCGCTTGAACCACACCACGTGGACGCCGGTTCCGGGCGAGGCCTCACTGCCGCTCATGAGGCGAGCTTCGGTCCGGGCCCGTACGGGGATGCAGCGGTTCAGCGGTGCCGGGCAGCCAGTGCCCTCGCGACCTGCTCCGGGAAGTACCTCCGCAGCGAGTCGCTCACCAGCGGGGCCGCGATGCCGAGGCCGCAGGCGGAGGTGGCCTTCATGACCGAGCCGATGTCCTCCACCTCGCGCTCCCACTCCGCGGGGTCGGTGGGACCTGCGGTCCCGCCGAGCCGCTCCGTGAGGC
>JBEATZ010000420.1:0-4022 GCA_041161695.1 Planctomycetota bacterium
GCCTCTGCGTCGGGCGCGCGGACTCGGCGGGCGCTGGCATGGACGACGCCAGCGAGGGCGCGGGCGGCTGGGACGTGGTGGTGCCGATGGCGTCTTTGCGCGAGGCCGAAGCCGTGCTGCCGGTGCTGCTGCCCGAACTCCGCGAGGCCGCGCCGCCGTGGCAGCCGGTGTCCTCACGCATCGTGTGGCGCGTGTTCCTCAAGGGCGCGCTGCTCGCACTCGTGCTGCTCGTGGGCTCGGCCGTGCTCGACCCCGCCGCGCTCGTGCCCGGCCTCGCGGATGCGGACAGCCCGGCTGCGGGCGGCATCCCGGCGCTGTGGCTGCTGCCGCTGCTGCCTGCTGCATGGGTGGTGGGGTGGCTGTCGTGGCGCAACCTCGCCTGGGCCTTCGGCTCGGGCATGCTGGTGCTGCGCTGGGGCATCGTCGGCCAGTACCGCGCGTTCGTGCCGACCCGCAGGATCCAGTCGGTGCTGCTCACGGCCGGCCCGCTGCAGCGGTTGCTCGGCCTCGCCACCATCACCGTGCACGTGGCGGGCGGTTCGCCCACCAGCCTTGCCGACCTGCCCCGTGGCGATGCCGAACACCTGCGCGCGCGCCTCGCCAGCGAGGCCGCCGTGGCCGCGCGGCACGAGTGGCCTGCCCGGCGCGCGGCTGCGCTGGCTGCAGCACCTGCGCCAGCCTGAGCAGGCGCGCGGGCTACGCGGCCTCAGACGCGCGGCGTGCGCGTCAGGTACTCGATCAGGTCGAGCTTGGTGATCAGGCCCAGCACGTTGCGGTCGCCGTCGACCACGAGGGCCACTTCGCCGCGCTCGAAGATCTTCGGCAACTCGCTCGACGGTGCATTCGCCTGCACCGTGCTCACGCGACGCACCATGACCTCGGCGATCGAGGTGGTGGCCTTGGCATGACCGTCCACCAGCACGCGCAGCGCGTCGGCCTCGGTGAGGATGCCTGCGAGCTTGCCGTTGTCGGTCACCGGCACCTGCGAGAAGCCGCGCTCCTTGAACAGCGTGACGGCCTTGCTGAGCTGGTCCGACACGTCGACCGTGACCACCGGCTTGCGCGGCATGGCGCGCAGCAACTCGTCCACGGTGCCGATCGACCAGTTCTCCTCGAGGAAGCCGTTCTCGCGCATCCAGCGGTCGTCGACGAACTTGGTCAGGTAGTTGCGCACCGAGTCGGTGAGGATGACGAGGATGCGCGAGCCGGGCTTGAAGTCCTTGGCCACGTGCATTGCCGCCCACACTGCAGAACCGCACGAGCCGCCGATGAGCAGGCCTTCCTGGCGGATGACCTGGCGCGCGACGCGGAAGCTGTCGTGGTCGTTGGACTTGACCCAGCGGTCGACGAGTGAGCGGTCGAGCACGTCGGGGATGAAGTCGTAGCCGATGCCCTCGACCTTGTAGCTCTTGATCGGGCCGGGTCCCGCGAGGATCGAACCCTCGGGGTCGACGCCGATGATCTTGCAGCCGGGGATGTGCTTCTTCACCGTGCGCGCGACGCCGGTGATCGTGCCGCCGGTGCCGGCGGTCATCACCACCGCATCGAGCTTGCCATCGGTCTGCTCGACGATCTCCATGCCCGTGCCCTCTTCGTGGGCCTTCGGGTTGGAGGGGTTGGAGTACTGGTCGAGGATGTGGGAGTTGGGGATCACCTGCTGCAGGCGCCGCGCCACGCCGATGTGGCTCTCGGGAGAATCCCATGCCGCCTCGGTGGGCGTGCGGATGATCTCGGCGCCCAGCGCCTCCAGCACCACCTGCTTCTCGCGCGACATCTTCTCGGGCATCGTGATGATCACGCGGTAGCCGCGCACGGCCGCCGCAAGGGCGATGCCGATGCCGGTGTTGCCCGAGGTGGGCTCGATGAGCGTGTCGCCGGGCTTGATGCGGCCCTGTTTCTCGGCGTCGAGCAGCATGCGCACGCCGATCCGGTCCTTGACCGAGCCGCCCGGGTTGAGGAACTCGCACTTGGCGAGCAGTTCCACCGGCAGGTTGCGGCCGATGCGCGACAGCCGCACCACCGGGGTGTGGCCGACGCAGGAGAGGATCGAGTCGTGGATCTTGCCCATGGGCGGATTCAAGCAACCTGCACCTTCGAAAGGAACGGCGGAGAAGGGCGCAGGATCGTTGCGAGACCGATTGCGCCGCATGGTTCTTGTCGCCCCGTACCTTGCGATGCACAGTGCTGCGCCGCACAAGGGCACCCATGAGCAGCGATCCGCATCCACCCGAGGTCTCCACGCCCGCCCCGCACCCCACGGCACCGAGCGAACCCGCCGCTTCCGGAGCCCCGGATGCGCCCGACACCGCTGGCGCGCCCGAGGGCGGGTCCGAAGGCCAACCGGGAACCGGTGCGCCCGGCGAGGGCGGACGCCGTCGTCGCCGCCGCCGTCGCCGGGGAGCGCGCGAGGGTGCGGAGCAGGGTGCACCCGGCGCCGAGGGTGCCGAAGGTGAACCGCAGGCCGCAGGCCAGGGTGGCCCGCGCCCCGAGCGCCACCACCCGCACCGCAACGACCGCGGACCGCACGGCGACCGCAACCGTCACGACCGCAACCGCCACGGATCGCAGCACGGACCGCAGCACGGCAAGCAGAAGCGCGCGCCCGAGCACCATGCGCGCATCGCCGTCGACGCGCTCGGTCGCATGGCCCACGCCCTGCTGAAGATCGGCGGCGTCGACGTGCTGTCGATGCCGCGCTTCCTCGACCTCAACCTGCGCATCCCGCTCGACGAGTCGGACGTGGGTCAGGCCGCCGATGCCGCCGCGCAGGCGATCCTCGCGCGCGTGCGCGAGGTGCGCGAGCACGAGCGCGCACTCCGTCCGGGCGCCGTGTACTGCTACTTCCAGGGCAGCGCCGACGGTGAGGGCACGCGTCCCACCGAGCCGCGCCAGGTGTTCGACGGCTTCAGCTCCACGGGCCGGCCGGTGTTCACCGACTTCGTCACCATGGCCATCGAGCGCAAGGACCCGGGCATCGACCGCATGCTCGGCGGCGAGGACATCGTCCTCACGCACGTGACCATGGGGCGCGTCTTGCGTACCCAGCAGCTTGCCGAGTTCGGCGGCAACTCGCCGGTGTTCCGCATCCTCGGCCAGGTCGATGCCGGCTTGTTCAAGGTGCTGGGCGCCGAACAGCGCGCGGCCTTCAGCTTCCAGCTGCTGCGCGGCACCACCCTCGAGGGCAAGCCGCGCCTCCGCCTGCACGCGGTGGGGGCGGTGGACCTCATGGACCTCGCCGACCCGTCGGTGCTGCACATCCTGAGCCGCTTCCAGCGCCGCCTCGATGCCGAGGCCCTGCGCCTCGCCGGCAAGGCCGTGCACGGCGAGGTGGACGAGGAGGAGTTCGTGCTGCCGCTGCTCAACGAGCTGGCGCAGAAGCTCGCCGGTCGCCAGAAGCACCGCAGCCGCCGCACCGCGCATGCCGACGAGCGCAGCGAGGAAGGGCAGCGCCCGACCCCGCGTGCCTACCCGGATGCCACCGAGGCGCACGATGGCGCCATCCTGTGGGACAGCGAGAAGTCGACCGTCGTCGTGCTCGGTCCCAAGGGCCGTGTCCACGTGTTCACGCCGCAGGCAAAGCACGTGACCTCCGTGATGATGCAGGGCTCCGCCATCGAGCGGCGCCGTCACATGGGGCGCTGGCGCCTCGCCGAGCCCGACGAGCGCGGCGAGTTCCGCATCCAGCTGAAGCGCCTCGTGGCGTCGGGCGAGGACAAGCCCGCGGCGGACGAAGTGCCGCAGGCGCTGGTCTGAGCACAGCGCACGACCCCGGGCCGCGCCGCACCGTGCGCGCGGTTCAGGCCGTTGCGCCGAGCATCGCCGTGACGATCACGAGGTAGATCGTCGCACCCGTCAGGTCGGCGATCGCCGTCACCGCGGGCGTGCTGATCATCGCCGGGTCGCCGCGCAGCAGCTTCACGGCAATGGGGGTGAAGGCACCCAGCAGCGCTGCGCTCAGCACGTGGCCCAGCATCGCGATCGCAATCACGAGGCCCACGCGCATCACCTCGTCGAGCGCCACC
>JBEATZ010000431.1:0-3859 GCA_041161695.1 Planctomycetota bacterium
GGCTGCGGCGCGGGCGCCCGCGCGGCGGGTGAGGAGCCGGGGGCCGTGCCGCGTGCCGGCGACGGTGTGCTCGACGGGCGCCACCACGAGTCCCTCGGCGGCGCGGACGGTCCAGCCGTCCGAAGCCACCTCGACGGGCACGTGCGTGGCGTTGCCGGAGGCATCGGCGGTGCCGCGGGCGCCCATCACCAGGATGGGCTCGACCGCCAGCACCATGCCGGGAAGCAGCGTGAAGTCGCGGCGCTCGCGCAGGCCGGGCGTGACGAGCGACGGGGCCTGCGGGACCTCGTGCGCCGCGCGGCCGATGCCGTGCCCGTGCCAGCCGTCCACCACGCCGTGGCCGCGCTCGAAGGCGACGCGCTGCATGGCGGCCGCGACGTCGCTCCAGGCGCAGCCGGGCTGCATGCGGGCGATGCCGGCGTGCAGGGTCTCCCACGCCGCGGCGACGAACGCGTCGGCCGCGGCGCGCTCGGCGCCCGGCACCACCACGCTCACCGCGGCGTCCGCGCACCATCCGTCGATGCGCGCGCCGACGTCGATCTTGACCACTTCGCCCGCGCGCAGGACGCGCGCGCCGGGGATGCCGTGCACGGCCTCGTTCGCCACCGACACGCAGGCCGCCGCGGGGAACGCGGGCCCGCCGGCCGGATTCGGGTAGCCGACGAACGTGGGCTCGGCGCCGGCGGCCTCGAGCGCCGCGCGGGCCGCGCGGTCGAGCTCGGCCGTGGTCGCGCCCGCGCGCACCGCGGCGCTCGCGGCGTCGAGGGCCAGCGCGACGGCGGCGCCGGCTCGCTCGATGGCGTCCATCTCGGCCGCCGTGCGCAGCGACATCTCGCCGTGCCGGGTGGCACGGGCGGACGCGGCGCGGTCGGCGACGGCGAAGGCGGACATGGTCAGCTCACGCTCCTCATGCGGGCGCCGCGCGGGTCGCCGCCCTGCCCCAGGAAGCCGGAGTAGTTGCGCATCACCAGGTTGGCCTCCAGGCGCTGGATCAGGTCCAGGCCCACCGAGACCACGATGAGGAGCCCCGTGCCGCCCAGGAACTGCGCGACGTCGAAGGGGATGCCCATCGCCTGCGTGACGAGGGTCGGGATCACCGCGATGAGGGCCAGGAAGCCGGCACCCACGTAGGTGATGCGGTTCAGCACCGTCGAGAGGTACTCCGAGGTGCGCGGGCCGGGGCGCAGGCCGGGGATGAAGGAGCCGTGCTCCTTCAGCTGCTTGGCCATGTCGTCCGGGCTCATCTGGACGGTCGTCCAGAAGTACGCGAAGAAGTAGATCAGCGCGATCTCGCCGACGATGTACGGGAACGTGCCGATCATCGTCTCGCGGGCGAGGAACCCGGTGACGCCCTTCCACCACGAGTCCTGCGCCACCGCGTTGTCCCACGCGCCGGCGAGGGCCGACGGGAAGATCATGAGCGAGCTGGCGAAGATGATGGGCATCACGCCCGAGTGGTTGATGCGCAGCGGCAGGTAGTGCTTCTGCCCGCCGTAGACCTTGCGGCCGCGGGTGTGCTTGGCCTGCTGGATCGGGATGCGCCGCGTGGCCACCGTCATGAGCACGGCGCCGGCGGTGATCGCCACGAAGCTCGCGATCAGGACGGCCAGGCCGGCGATGCCGATCTTGCCGGGCTCCGCGCCCTGGCGGGGGTCGAAGTTCGCGACCACCCAGCCGATGGCGTTGGGCATGCGGCTCAGGATGCCGGCGGTCAGGATGATCGAGACGCCGTTGCCGATGCCGTACTTGTCCACCTGCTCGCCCAGCCACATGAGGAACAGGCTGCCGGCGGTCAGCGTGGCGATGCCCACCACGTAGAAGATCACCGTGTTGGGGACGTTCTGCAGGAAGAGCGGCTGCACCAGGTTGGAGCCGCGCAGGTAGTTGAGCCAGATCCAGCCCTGGACGAAGCAGAGGCCCACCGTCAGGTAGCGCGTCCACTCCATCAGCTTCTGCTGGCCCGACATGCCCTCCTTCTTCAGGTCCGCCAGGGGCGGGTAGACCGCGCCCAGCAGCTGGAAGATGATGGAGGCCGTGATGTAGGGCATGATGCCCAGGCCGAAGATCGTGCTCTGCCCGAGCGAGCCGCCCGAGAAGATGCTGGCGAACTGCAGCAGGCGTCCGAAGCCGCTGGCGTTCTGCGACGCCGTCTTGGCCGCCTCCACGAGCGCCGACTGGTCGACGCCCACCACCGGGATCCAGAAGCCGATCCGGTAGATGGCGAGCACGCCCAGCGTGAACAGCACGCGGTTGCGCAGCTCGGGGATGCGGAAGATGTTGGCGAACGCGTTGAACATTCAGCGTGCCCGGTTCACTCGGCGACCTTCGCGGTGCCGCCGGCCTTCTCGATCTTCTCCTTGGCGCTCGCGGAGAACTTCGCCGCGACCACCGTCAGCTTCTTGCCCAGGTCGCCGTGGCCGAGGACCTTGAGCGGCAGCGTCGCGTCGGGCACCAGGCCCAGCTTCGCGAGCGCGGCGATCTCGACCGTCGCGCCGGCGTCGAAGTGCTTGCCCAGCACCTGCACGTTGACGACGTGGAAGAGCGTGCGGAAGCCGTTCTTGAAGCCGCGCTTCGGGAAGCGCCGCATGAACGGCGTGGCGCCGCCCTGGTAGCCGGGACGGCTGGTCCAGCCGGCGCGGCTCTTCGCGCCCTTGTGGCCGCGGGTGCTGGTGCCGCCGATGCCGCTGCCCTCGCCGCGTCCGACGCGCTTGCGGGGGCGGTGCTTGCCGACGACCTTGGTGATGTCATGGATCATCATGGCGGGAGATCTCCCTTGCCTGTGTCTGGTGGTTCGTGGTCAGTGGTGGACTGGTGATCGCGGTCCCGTCAGCCGGCGGCCGGGGCCTCCGGCACCGCGGGAGCGGCCGGGGCAGGCGCCGCGACCGGGGCCGGGGCGGGCGCTTCCTCGCGCGGGCGCGGGCCGCGCGGGCCGCGCGGGCCGCCGCGACCGCCGCGGCGACGCTCGTCGCCGAGGGTGTTCTTCGGGGCCTGCATCTTCTCGCCGGTGCGCACCTGCGGCATCGCGGCCAGGCCGCGCTCGACGGCCTGCTCGACCATGGTGTGGCCGATGGTCACGCCGCGCAGGGCCTCGACCTTCTCGCGGGTCTGCAGCTGCTCGAGGGCGTTGACGGTCGCCTTGACGAGGTTCTTCGGGTTGGTGGAGCCGTAGCTCTTCGTGAGGCAGTCCTGGATGCCGAGCATCTCGAGCACCGCGCGCACGGCCGCGCCGGCGAGGACGCCGGTGCCGGGGGTCGCCGGCAGCAGGCGCACCTTCGAGGCGCCGAAGTGGCCCTCGACCATGTGCGGCACGGTCTTGCGCAGCAGCGGGTAGCCGACCATCTTGCGGCGGCCTTCCTTCTGCGCCTTCTCGACCGCCTGCGGGACCTGGTTGCTCTTGGCGTAGCCCACGCCGATCTTGCCGCGCTTGTCGCCCACCACCACCATGGCGGCGAAGCTGAAGCGGCGGCCGCCGGCCACGGTGGAGCTGGTGCGGAAGACGCCCACCGTGGTGGACTCGATGCTGGAGGTTTCGTCGATGATCTCAGCCATGTCGTTGGCCTCGTGCCTGTTCGTCGGGGGGAATGCGGGTCAGAACTTGAGGCCGCCTTCGCGCGCCCCGTCGGCGACCGCCTTGATGCGGCCGTGGTAGCGGAATCCGTTGCGGTCGAACACGACCGCGTCCACGCCCGCCTTGCGGGCGCGCTCGGCGACCGCCGCGCCGACGGCCTTCGCGGCGCCGACGTTGCCGCCCTTGCCGGCGACCTCGGCGACGTCGCGCGAGCTCGCCGAGGCCACGGTGCGGCCGGCGAGGTCGTCGATGACCTGCACGTAGATGTGCTGGAGCGAGCGGTAGACGCAG
>JBEATZ010000446.1:0-4144 GCA_041161695.1 Planctomycetota bacterium
GGCGGCTTCGGCGGCGGCTACGGCGGTGGTGGCGGAGGCGGTGGTGGTGGCGGTGGCTTCGGCAACGGCTACTCCGCCCCCCAGGGTCATGGCGGCGGCGGTGGTGCGCCCCAGGGCGGCCCCATGGAGCCGCTCACCTTCGAGGAACCCCTCGAGGACGTGGTGGGCGTGCTCGAGTACACCAAGGAAGGCAACGGCTGGCTCCGCAAGCGCAGCAACAGCTACCTGCCCGACTCGATCCCCGGCAGCGACCCGTTCGTGCCCGGCGCGATGATCCGAGCCAATCGCATCCTCGAGGGCAGTGAACTCGTCGGCAAGGCCGGCATCCCGAGCCGCGGGCACCAGCGCCTCACGCTGGCCTCGATCGAGCAGATCGACGGCATGTCGTCCGAGGACTCGAAGCAGCGCAAGACCTTCAAGGACCTCACCGTCATCGACCCGCAGCCGATGTTCGTCCTCGCCCCCGGCGACGACGAGGACGTCAGCCTGCGCATCATCGACCTGCTGTGCCCGATCGGGAAGGGACAGCGCGGCCTCATCGTCGCGCCGCCCCGCTCCGGCAAGACGGTGCTCATGCAGAAGATCTGCCACGCCATCAGCGCGCACTACCCCGAGGTCTACCTCATGGTGCTGCTCATCGACGAGCGCCCCGAGGAGGCCACGGGCTGGAAACGCAGCCTCGAGGGCGAGAACCGCGAGGTGCTGGTGTCGACGCTCGACGAGGGCCCGAAGCACCACATCGAGGTGAGCGAGATGTGCATGAAGCGCGCCCAGCGCCTCGTCGAGGCCGGGCACGACGTCGTGATCCTGCTCGACTCGATCACGCGCCTCACGCGCGCCTACAACAGCTTCCTCGGCGGCCGCGGTGGCCACACCATGTCGGGTGGCATCGGCGCCAAGGTGCTGGAGGTGCCGAAGAAGTTCTTCGGCGCCGCCCGCAACTGCGAGGAAGGCGGCTCCCTCACGATCCTGGCCACCACGCTGGTGGACACGGGATCGCGCATGGACCAGGTCATCTTCGAGGAGTTCAAGGGCACCGGCAACATGGAGCTGGTCCTCAACCGCCAGCTGGCGGAACGCCGCGTGTTCCCTGCCATCGACATCGAGATGTCGGGCACGCGCAAGGAGGAACTGCTCCTCGGCAAGGACACGACGCAGCGCGTCTACACGCTCCGTCGCGTGCTCGCCCGCATGAATGCCCTCGACTCCATGCCGCTCCTCATCGACCGGCTGGAGAAGACCGAGAGCAACCAGCAGTTCCTCGATTCCTTCCGTCTCGACGACTGATCCAGCGCGCGCGCGAGCCGGGAGCAAACCGGTCTCGCGCTCGTCCTGGCGCCCCTGCACGGCGGCCCGGTCCTCAGGGCCGCACAACCTCGTCCCTGACCATGATCGAAGTAGACAAGCTGCAGAAGAACTACGGCTTCGCACGCGCACTGAAGGGGATCTCCTTCTCGGTGCGGCGCGGCGAGGTGGTCGGATTCCTCGGCCCCAACGGGGCCGGGAAGTCCACGACCATGAAGATCCTGACCGGCTACCTGCTGCCCAGCGGCGGCAGGGCGTCGATCGCGGGGCTCGACGTCGTCGAGCAGTCGCTGGAGGTGCGGCGGCGCATCGGCTACCTGCCGGAGTCGACGCCGCTCTACGGCGAGATGCGCGTCGACGACTACCTGCGCTTCTGCGCCGAGATCCGCGGCGTCGAGGCGGGACGGGTGCGCGGCGCCGTGGGTCGCGCAGTCGAGTTGTGCGGCCTGCAGCGCGTGCTCGGCAAGAACATCGTCGAGTTGTCCAAGGGGTACAAGCAGCGCGTGGGCCTCGCCCAGGCGATGGTGCACGAGCCCGAGGTCCTCATCCTCGACGAACCGACCAGCGGCCTCGACCCGAACCAGATCGTCGAGGTGCGCAGGCTCATCGAGCAACTCGGCCAGCAGCACACGGTCGTGCTGTCGACCCACTACCTGCAGGAGGTCGAGAAGTCCTGCTCGCGCGTGGTCATCATCAGCCAGGGCTCGATCGTTGCCGACGACACCAAGGACGCCCTCGTGCAGATGGCCCCTATGGGCGCCGTGCACGCGCGCATCCGCGGTCCGGTGGAGCGCGTCGAGGCCCAGCTCAAGGAACTGTTCCCCGGCCGCGCGATCGCGGTGCTGGAGCGCGATGCGGACACGGCGCTGTTCTCGGTCGACTGCGGCGACTCGCGCGGGCCGATCGAGGAGTCGCTGGGCCGGCTGGTGCTGAAGAACGAATGGGGCCTGCTCGAACTGGGCAGGCAGCGCGGCTCGCTGGAGGACGTGTTCCGCAGCCTGACCCTCGCCGCGAGCAAGGAGGCCATGAATGCGTGAGGTCCTGGTGATCCTGCGTCGCGAGCTGAAGAGCTACTTCCTCAGCCCGATCGCATACGTGTTCGGCATGCTGTTCCTCGGCGTGCAGATCTTCTTCTCCGCCAAGCAGTCCCTCGTGCAGGGCCAGCAGGCCAGCATGCAGGGATTCTTCGGCTGGCTGCCGCTCATCTTCCTGTTCTTCCTGCCGGGCCTCACCATGCGGCTCTGGGCCGAGGAGCGGAAGGTGGGGACGCTCGAGTTGCTGATGACCTTCCCCGTGAAGGTCTCCCAGCTCGTGCTGGGCAAGTTCCTCGCAGCGCTCGTGTACCTCGCCATCGTGCTGGCCTTCACGCTGATGCTGCCGCTCACCCTGAGTGCATACGGCGGCCTCGACTGGGGACCGGTGCTCGTGGCCTACCTGGCCTCGCTGCTGCTCGCAGGCGCCTACCTGTCGGTGGGCATGTTCTGGTCGTCGATGACGCGCGACCAGATCGTGGCGCTGCTGCTGGCGCTCGTCACGCTGTTCGCGCTGTACATGCTCGGCTACCCGGTCATCCTCGACTGGGTCGCCTCCAGCCTGCCCACGTGGCTGCTGGACCTCGTGAACGGCATCAGTCCCTACAAGTACTTCCTGAGCGTGCAGCGCGGCGTGATCGACACGCGCGACCTCGTCTACTCCGTGTGCTTCTGCGGCTTCTTCCTCTATGCCAACGGGCTGGTGCTCAACCTGCGCCGGCAGAAGGGGTGATGCGATGACCAACCAACGTTTCCTGCAGCGCGGCAGCGCGATGGGGCTCGTCCTGCACGTCGTGCTGCTCGCCCTCGTGCTCGGCCAGGTCGTGTTCCTCGCCTCGCGGTTCCGCTGGCGCCTCGACAGCACCGCGGACGGCTACTACACCCTCACCGGGTCGACGCGCGAGATCATCGAGTCGATGCCGGACCGCCTGGTGGTGGAGGCCTACTTCAGCCCGAAGGAGGACCTGCCGGGCCAGTGGCGTGACGGCCGCGACGTCCTCGACAACTTCCTCGACGAGATCGTCCAGGTCGGTCGCGGCAAGATCGTGCTGGAGCGGTTCAACCCCAACGACGACAAGGCCCTTGCCGACAAGTGCACGCGCCTCGGCATCAAGCCGATCGACCTGCGCTCCGGCACCGCCACCTCGATGGAGGTGAACCGCAACTGGCAGGGCATGCGCCTCGTCTACGGCGGCTCGAAGCAGAAGGTGCTCGAGCAGGTGCAGCCGATGTCGGCCTTCCAGCTGGAGGCCGTGATCACGCCCGCCATCAAGGAGGTCCTCACGAAGGACAAGAAGGTCGTGGGCTACATGGAGTGGCCCGCTGCCGCCGTGGGCGGCCAGCAGGGCGGGTCCCACGGCTGGACGCAGATCCGCTCCATCGACCTCGTGGCCAAGCGCTACGAGTTCCGCAACGTCAAGGATGCCGCGGGCGCGCTGGTGCCCGAGGACGTCGACACGGTGCTGCTGTTCCGCCCCAAGGACCTCACCGATCGCGAGAAGTACGTGATCGACCAGTTCGTGATGCGCGGCGGCAACCTCGTGGTCTTCGCCGAGCCTGCGGAGTACCAGGTCGGTCCGTACCGCAGCTTCAACCGCCAGCCGCTCGAACTCGATGCAGCCGGCAGCGCGCACAAGTTCGTGGAGCAACTCGCGCACTACGGCATCGACCTGCGACAGAAGGTCGTCGCCGACACGCACCCGCAGGCGCGCACGGGCTCGCACCCGCTGGAGTACCTGGCTGCCATGTGGCCCAACATGTTCGGCCAGCCGCAGCCGACGCCCGTGCTGTACCCCTACTTCTTCCAC
>JBEATZ010000451.1:0-12286 GCA_041161695.1 Planctomycetota bacterium
GTCGAGGTTGAGCGCGGCGAGGTCCAGCCATGCGGCAGCGTCCTTCGGCTCGGCTTTCACGCGCTTCTCTGCGGCATCGAGTGCGGCTTCCAGCGCCTCGCGGTCGGGGGCGGCCTCGGCACCACCGCGCAACGGCAGGGGTGCATGGGTCGCGAGTCCCGCGCCCGCGAGGGCGCCGCTGCGTGCCGCCCGGTACCGCTGCCAGGCGAGCTGGTCCGGCGCCGCCTTGGCGCTGCGTTCCCAGGCCTGTTCGAGCGCCACCTGCAGCGGGCCGTCCTCGAGGCGCGCGAGCGCATCCTGCACGTCGATGAGCGCGGCAGGGCCGGCCGTGGCGGCGAGCGCCGTGGCCGCGGCCGTGAACAACTCCGTGTCGTCGTCGCGCAGCGCCATGCGCAGCAGGTCGAAGGGCTGGGCCGTGCTCTTGGTCGCCGCTGCGAGCAGCTGCAGCCTGCGTTCCCTCGCGGCGCCGCGGTACCGCTGTTCGACGAGGTTGCGGGCCATGGCCGTGCGTGACGCGAGCAGGCCGTTGTCGTCGTCGGGCAGCGCCGCACCCGTCTGCGATCCTGCATGTTCGCGGATGGCATCGAGGTGGTCGCGGATGCGCGCGGCCAGGTACTTGTCGAACAGCACCTTGTCGTCCTTGCCGATGCCGAGGTGCCGCGGCGCCGACCGCGTGCCCGAGAACCAGCGGCGGAACAACTCGGGTTCGGCGAGCTGGTGCTCTGCGCAGGTGATGCCGCCGAAGCGCGGGCACTCGATGCGGCGGCCGAGCCCGTCGTAGTCCATGGGCGTGTGGCGGTCGGGCGACACCACCATGCACACGTAGCCGCGGCTCATCGCGACGAACTCCTCGCTGCGGTAGACGGTGCCCGCGAACTGCTCGCAGAACACCTCGCCGTCCATGTTCACGGCGATGAGCAGCGGCTTGCCGGTCTGTTTGTGCGCCCACAGCGCGTCGTCGAGGCTGCGCTCCCACTGCACCTGCCCCTGCGGGCTGGCAGCGGCCTCGGGTTGCTGGCAGGCGAGCGTGGACACGAAGAGGGCGAACACGGCAAGCATGTGCACAGGGTAGTGGGTGTGCCCCTGACTGCTCCACCGCGTTTGCGGCATCGGTGTCGCAGGGATAGAAGGTTCCTTCCACGGAGGCTCCCATGACCGGTTCCAGAGGATGGTTGGCGCTTGCTGCGCTGGTTGCCTTGCTGTTCGGCGCCTGCCAGGCCGGGGCAAGGTCGTTCGACGAGGCTGCGCCCGGCATCGTGGCAATGCCTGCCGAGTTCGGCGGTGGGGGCGGTGGTGGGTCCGGCGCGCCCCTGCAACTCGCCGAGGGGTCGGCTGGCAGCCCGGCCGACGCCGCATCCCGCTGGGCCGAGTCCGCGGCGCCGGCCGTGGACCGCATGCTCGTGTACACGGGCTCCCTGGGGCTCGAGGTCGCGCGCCCCGACGAGGCTGCAGCGAAGTTCCTCGCGCTGGTGAAGGAGTGGCAGGGCCACCTGGCGCAGCAGCAGGGCAGCACTTACTCGGTGCGCATCCCGGCCGCGCGGTTCGACGAGGCCTTCGGCCAGCTGAAGACCTGGGGTCGCGTGCTGGACGAGCAGCGCACGGCCAGCGACGTGACCGAGGAGTTCCTCGACCTCGGCATCCGCCTCGACAACGCGCGCAAGTCGCGCGACCGGCTGCTGGCGCTGCTGGAGAAGGCCGACAAGGTGGAGGACATCCTCAAGGTGGAGGAGCAGCTGCGCCGCCTCACCGAGGAGATCGAGCGCATGGAGGGTCGGAGGAAGTTCCTCGCCGACCAGGTGGCCATGTCCACGCTCACGGTCACCTTTGCAGCCGTGGCGGATGCAGGTCCGCAGCGCCGCCGGCGCGCGGCCAGCAGGTTCGACTGGGTCAACCAGATGGGGGTGGATCATGTCCTTCGGCAGTTCTGATCATCGCGTTTCCTTCCGCGCGCTCGCGCTGCTGCTGCTGTGCCAGCTGCTGGCCGCGTGCGCCTCGCTGAAGATGGACCTGCCTGCCGAGTTCCTCACGTTGAAGGACGGCCCCGAACACCGTGCCGTCACGGCACAGGACGCGCGCGTCTGGTCGCGCGAGTTCGCGGAGGACAACCACGCCACGCTCGACTTCTGGGCCGCCACGCTGCGCAACGACCTCGTGGAGCAGCGCGGCTACACGATCGTGGCCGAGGGCGAGGCCACGGATGGCGAAGGCCATGCCGGCCGGTGGTTCGAGTGCCGTGCCACGGTCGAGGGCGAGCGCTATGGCCACCTGGTGGCCGTGTTCAGCTTCGACCGCGGGCTGTTCAAGAAGCGCCATCGCGTGCGCACCGTGCAGTTCACCGCGCGCGAGGAGGACTTCGTGCGGCTGCTGCCCGACGTGAAGGCCGCGCTCGGCACCCTCCGGCGCTGACATGAGCCACCGTCCCTTCCTTGCCGTCTGCGCTTCTCACGTCGAGGGCTCGCCCCTCGCCCGTCGCGGCGCCCTCGTGCTCGGCACGGGCAAGGCCGCTGCGGCCGCCACCATGTCCGAGCTCATCGCCCACGAGCGGCCGCGCGCGGTGCTGCTGTTCGGCGTGGGCGGCGCCTTCCCGGCGCGCCATGCACTGCACGACCACGGCCTCGTTCCCGGCTCCGTCTGCATGATCGGCAGCGACCTGCTCGCCGACGACGGCGTGATGATGCCCGAGGGCTTCCACTCGATGAGCGAGCTCGACTTCGGCGAGAACGGTCCCTGGGTGATGGATCCCGAGCGCACGGCCACGGCCGCGCACTTGCTCGCGGTTCCCGTCGTGCAGGCCGCCACCGTGAGCACCTGCAGCGCCACCGAGGCCCTGTCGGCCGAGATCGCGCGGCGGTCGGTTGCCAGCGTCGAGAGCATGGAGGGCGCCGCGGTGGCGCTGGTCTGCTTCAAGCATCGCGTGCCCTTCCTGCAGCTGCGCGCCATCAGCAACTTCACCGGTGACCGGGCACGCGGCGAGTGGAACCTCGAGGGTGCCGTGCAGCGGCTCACCGATGCCGTGACGACGCTGATGGAGCGCATGCCGTGACCGGGTCGCGGCGGCTGCGGTTCGGCTTCTCGCCCTGCCCCAACGACACATTTGCCTTCTGGGCGGCGGTCCACGGCAAGGGCGCCGCGGGTCGGCACGGCATCGAACTCGTGCCCGTGATGGACGACATCGAGGGCCTCAACGAGCGCGCGGTGCGCGGCACGGATCCGCTCGAACTCACCAAGCTCAGCATGCCGGCGCTCGCCGCCTGCGCGCGCACCCACGTGGCGTTGTCCGCAGGTGCAGCCCTCGGCCACGGCGTCGGCCCACTGGTCGTGGTGCGCGACGACAGCACCGTGCAGGAACTCGCGAGCCTGCGCGGCATGCGGGTGGCCGTGCCCGGAGCCAACACCACGGCGCTGCTGCTTCTGCGCCTCGCCCTCGGCGGCACCTGCACGCTCGTGCCCATGCGCTTCGAACGCATCATGCCTGCAGTGGCCCGCGGCGAGTGCGATGCCGGGCTCGTGATCCACGAGAGCCGCTTCACCCACGCCTCGCACGGCCTGCGCTCGGTCGCGGACCTCGGCACCTGGTGGGAAGGCGCCACGGGCCTGCCCATCCCGCTCGCGGTGATCGCGGCGCGCCGGGACCTGGGTGGTGCGACGGTGGAGGCGCTCGCAGCCATGCTGCGCGAGTCGGTGCAGCATGCGTTCGCGCATCCTGCAGACACGCGTGCCTTCGTGCGCGCGCACTCCCAGGAGTTGTCGGACGAGGTGTGCGACCGCCACATCGCGTTGTACGTGAACCGTTTCTCCATCGACCTCGGCGACGAGGGCCGGGCCGCAGTGCGCGAACTGCTCGCACGCGGCCGTGCGGCCGGACTGCTGCCCGGGGGCACGGACCCCTTTGCGCCATGATGCTGCCCGTCTACGGCACGATCGCCTTCCTTGTGCCCACTCTCGCGGTCGCGCTTGCTTGCGTGCTCGTGCAGGCGTTGCGCCGCCGGCCGCTGCGCCCACTGCTGCTGCGCATCGCCGCGATCCATGCCGTCCTGCTGCCCCTGCACCTGTTCGTCTCGGTGCCGTGCGCCATGGGCTTCGTGGGATCGCGCTTCGTGCACACGCGCAGCGACGAGCAGGGCTACGGCGGCCCGCGCATCCTCGCCGACGGCACCTGGGAACTGCAGACGCGCCTCACGCTGCGGGCCGAGCGCGACGGCTCCAATGGAGTGGATCCCGAACTGGAGGCTGCCGCAGGCGCACGACGCAGGTGGGCACGGACGGCCGGGGCCACGGTCGTCGGCGCGTGGAAGGTCGATGCTCCTGCCAACCCGCCGCGTGCCGTGGCCGTGCTGGTGCACGGCTTGTTCCGCGGCGCGCTCGAACTCGAGCCGGTGGGGGCCATGTTCCGCCGTGCGGGCTGCGAGGTGTGGCTGGTCGAGATGCCCAACCATGGCGCGAGCGGCAGGGTGCCAGCCACCTTCGGGCTGCACGAGTCGCACGACCTCGCCCGCGCCATCGCCGAGTTCCGCAGCTCGGGTGAGATGAGCGCGGCGCCGCTCGTGCTGTTCGGCGTGAGCATGGGCACCGCTGCGGTGAGCCTCGCGCTGCCGCACGTGCACGGACTCAGTGGGCTCGTGCTCGATGCACCCATGGAAGACCTGCTGGCCGCCGGCCATCGCATGCTGCAGTTCCACCGCGAGGAGGACCGTCGCAACCTCATCCGCATGGAGCAGCCGTGGCGCTCGCTCACCCTCGGCTGGCTCGAGGTCTGGTCGGGCTTCCGTCTCACCGACGTGCGCCCGCAGGACGTGCTGGGTTCGCTCCCGGCCACGCTGCCCGTGCTCGTGGTGGGTGGCGGCGAGGACGACCGCATGCCCGAAGCCGTCGTGCGCAGTCTCTACGCGGTACTGCCGATGCCCGAAGGCGTGAAGGAACTGTGGATCCGAACCGGCTCGGGCCACGGCAACGTCTGGACCGACGACCCGCGGGGCTACGAACAGCGCATCCGGGCACTGCTCGACCGGCTACGCAGTTCGGCACGTTGATTCGGCCAATCGGCCGCGGACAGTGACGGCATGGGTGGAGTCCCCATCACCGCCGTGGCGCTGGACCAGCGAGTCGACCTCGACCAGGTGGCCGCGCGGATGGGCCTGCCCGAGCGGCGCCGCCTCGCCTATGCGGTTGTGCACGATGCGCCCGGCGGCGGCTGCCTGTGGACCTTTGCCTTCGGGGCGGTGGTGCACGACTCCGCGCGCGAACTCGACGCAGAAACGCGCGCGCGCGTGGAGCAGGCGACGGGCGCGCGCTTCCTGACGGAGACGAGCGAGACCTACACGATCTCCGTCGACCCGCAGCACAGCCCGGTTGCGCCGCGCGTGGGCTGGGACCAGGTGGTGATCCCCGAGCGTTCGGCAGAACTGCTCGGCGCCGTGGCCCTTCTGATGGCACAGTCTGCGGCGTTGGAGCGGTACGAGCGCGCTGCGGACACGCTGCTCGACAAGGTGCTCGTCGTGGCCCGCGACCTCGCCACGCTCGGCCGCCTGCCCATGCGCACGCGCGACCTCGTGCGCAGGATCGGCCAGCTCATGCGCGACCGCCTCGAGCTCGCGCGCTGGTTCTACCTCGTCGACAAGCCCGAGGGCACGTGGGAGCACCCGCGCGTGGCCGAGGTCTACGATGCGCTCTTCGCCAACCTCGAACTCGCCCAGCGGCACGCGTCCATGCTGCACAAGCTGTCGGCGTGCGAGAGCGCGACCGACTCGGTGGTGGACCTGTGGCAGGGCAGGCGCTCGCGCTTCCTCGAGTGGGCGATCGTCATCCTGATCGTCGTCGAGATCCTGCTGGCAATCGTCGGCTGGCTCTGAGGCGGCCGGCCGCGACGGCCGGGGCTCAGCCCTGCTGGCGCAGGAACAAGCCGATCACGTGGCCGGATCCGACCACGAACAGCGGCTTGGCGGTGTGCTGCGTGAAGCCGCATGCCTGCGCCACCTCGCGCACGCGCGCGTTGGCCAGCGTGTTCTTCGAGCCCTTGGCCAATCCCAGCTTGATCCGCAGTTCGCGCAGCACGTTCTTGAGCGACGAGGACGAGAACCACGTGACGATCACCGCCTTGCGCGCCACGCGGAAGAGTTCCTGCAGGTGGCGCTCGCGCAGTTCTGGCGTCGAGAGGTGGTGCGACAGCCGGAAGCTCACGACGGTGTCGATGCTGCGGTCGGGCAGCGGGATCTCCAGCGCCGAGCAGCGCACGTAGGAGCGGCCGTCGCGGCCGTTGTCGCGCTGGTTGAGCTCGACCATGTTGAAGGACCAGTCGCCCTCCACCAGGTTGTTGCAGCGCTCCTTGAGGAAACCGCTGAGGCGGCCGTGGCCGCAGGGCAGGTCGAGGATCGTGTCGCTGGCGCCGACGACGTCGAAGTACTCCTCCAGCAGGGCGCGTTCCTTCCGGTCCGAGAACTTGCGATGGAACTTGCTCTGGTGGTCCGCCTTGTAGGCCTCGGCGCCGCGCACACTGTTGTAGTTGCGCATCTTGCCTTCGACGAGGGGGCGGTGGATCGACTCGGTCATTCGCTGTGCCTGCGGTGCAGCCATGGGAAGAGGTGCCACACGATACCGCTGCCAAGGCCCAGAAGGACCTGCCGTTTCCAGCGGCGCAGCATGCGGCTGCGGTGCGAGAGGCGGTGCCAGATCTCCCGCGCGAGGTCGCGGTTGCCCTCGCAGTAGGCGAGCAGGAGGCGGAGCCGATCGGGGGACGACCACATGCGCATCCTGCTGGGGGAGAACGCAGCGTCGAACAGGTCGAAGTGCGCGAGCGGGGTCCCGTGGACCGGGCGCGGATAGCGCTGCAGGTCCGGGGCGTCGCACAGCCACATGCGATCGCCTGCCGCCTCGCGCACCAGGATGTTGCGGGGATAGGCGGTGTTCCACAGCAGGCCGTTCCGGTGCAACTGCGCCAGCAGCCTGCCCGTTGCCGCAGCGAGCGCGGACCTGCGCGCGCCGGCAGGTGTCTCGCGGACCACCTGTTCGAGGTTCCTGCAGCCGTCGACCCAGCCTGTCACGAGCGTGGACTCCAGCGCGAACCCGATGCGCCGGTGCTCCGACCACGCCCAGGCCTCGGTGCACGGGATCCCGGCCGCCGAAACCCAACACAGGTTGCGGTGCTCGCGCTGCGCACGCGCGGGGCGCAGCCACGTCTGCAGGCAGCGGAGCCCGCGGTTCCGGTAGGTCTTGCGCACCGCGCTGCCCTGCGGCGTCGTCGTCCGCTCGATGCGGACGGCGGGTTCGTCCTTGAGGAGCACGTCTCCCGGACTGCTCGTCGCGTTCGTGGACCGGTGGGTGGGCAACGCGCGCACTGTAGGTGTCCGCACAGGCCTGCCCAAGTGCGGAGCAACCTCAGGACCCCTGGCCTCGCGCAGATCGTCCCAAGGCGGGGCTGCGCCAACCGCCGGCGCCGGCTCCATCCCGCCGGCAACCCCTGCGCGAGCTAGCCTCCCTTGCGTGCTGTACGCGGAGGGTCGGCCGGCCCTCCGTTCCCGCGCGCGCCCGGATCCCCGATCCACACCGGCTGCACGGCACCATGAAGCACCTTCGCGCCCTCCTCACCGCATGCACCCTCGGTGCTGCGCTCGTTGCCCAGGACTGCAGTGCTCCCCTCGGCACCCAGGTGCTCGCCACGCTGCGGCCCTACGAGTCCGCATTCTTCGTGGGCGAGCCGAGCCCGATGCCCTCGGTCTACAACGGCTTCGCCTACTTCATGGACGTGGAGCTCAACAGTCCGGTCACGATCCCGCGGATCGACCTGTGGCTCTACGACGACGGGGACACGCCCAACCAGATCGGCAACGTCTCGACGGTGCGCGTGTGGCGGTGCGCGACCACGCGCACGGGCCGTGAACGCACGTCATCTGCGTGGACGCTTGCCGGCACCGGCAGCCTCACCGTCGCCGACTCGGTCTCCGACTCGATCGTCACCTTCGCCACGCCCTTCTCCCTCGCGGCAGGGAGGCACGGCATCGCCATCCAGGTCCTGCCGCCGACGACGGCGCAGAACTCCGGCAACCCCAACGTCGCCAACTGCGGCCCGCTGCACCCGCGCGTGCAGACCTGGGTCGCCGGCAGCGGCAACCAGCCGGGCAGCGGCAACCAGCAGGTGCCGACGTCGGCGCGCGACCGGTTCCTCACCCTCTCCAACCAGGCCGTGGCGCGGAACTACCTGCTCACCGACCCGCTCGCGTCCACGCCGTGGGCCAACAACCTCGCCTTCCACTACGTGCCTGCTGCGACCGCCGGCTACCACGTTGCTTACGGTGCGGGCTGCTACGGCCGGCCGGTGAGCTGGTACGAGTGGTTCCCCGACGGCCCGACGGCAGCCGCCTTCGACCTCGCGAACGTCAGCCTGCGCGCGTCCCTGGGCGCTTCGGGTTACTCCGTGTCGCAGGGAACGAGCGCGATCCGCGCGCCCGCGACGCCCTCGCTCACCCAGACCCCGCCGCCCGTGGGCAACCTCGACGACGGATTGTTCCAGGCCGTCACCCTGCCGTTCGCCTTTCCCTACCGGTCCGGCACCAGCCAGCTCACCACCACCCAGATCCGCATCGGCACCAACGGCATCGTCTACCTGTCGGGAACGGCGGACAACGAGTTCGCCTCCTACCCTGGCGTCTCGGCCTGGCTCGGCGACGTGCCCAGCATCGCGCTTGCCTTCGGCGACTGGGATGCCTCCGGCGCCTCCGGGCCCGTGGGCGGGATCCACTGCGACGTCGATGCCACCAACGGCAAGGTCTACGTCACCTACGTGAACGTCCCCGAGTGGGTGAACGCGCCCCCCGCGGCAGCGTCCCTCACGGCACAACTGGTGCTGCACGCCTCGGGGCTCATCGAGATGGTCTACGGTTCGGTGACCCGCTCGGCGGCCGGAGCGCCCGTCCTCGCCGGCTACAGCCAGGGATTCACGACCGCCGCCTCGCAAAGCCGCGACCTGGTCGTGGCGGGCTCGGTCCCGTCCTTTGCCGGGGGCGACGGCACGGTGCCGCCCAGCCTGACCCTCGATGCCCGGCCGGTCCTCGGCACGGTCCCCAACCTCGTCACCACGGGCGTCGCGCCCGCGACGCAGTTCACCCTCGTGGTCCTCGGCTTTGCCGCCGTGGCGCCGGGCCTCGACCTCGGCGTCTTCGGCATGCCGGGCTGCTTCCAGCACGTGCAACCTGCGGTCACCAACGGCGGCTTCTTCGCCAGCGGGGTCGCGCGGACCCCGCTGGGGATCCCCAACCAGCCCAGCCTCATGGGCCTCAACCTCCGCGCCCAGAGCGCGCCGTTCCAGCCGGGCGAGAACCCGGCAGGGATCCTGACCACGAACGCCGTGTGCGTCCGCATCGGGACCTGATCCCGGCGCGGGGAACCGTCCGGAGCCAACGCCTGTTGGGTGCGTGCGCGGCGCAGCCTTTCGGTCCACCGCCCGTCTGCCCGATTCGTCGCGAGATTGTGACCGACGGCACAATTCGCCCGGAGGCCACGGGAAGAGTTAGGCTTTGTTGCTGAGGCAGGGATCCCGTTTGGGCGTTCCTGCGTCTCAGTCCTCACCGGTGCGTAGCCGGACCTCTCTGACCCAACTCGAGTTCTTCTCTCCACTGACCATGAGAACGATCCATACCATCCTCTCGATCGCAGGTCTGGTTGCGGCACTGCACGCACAGAACTGCAACTCCCCGCTCGGCGGCGCGACCCTCGCGACGATCGACCCGTTCGGCGCCACCCACTACGTCGGCACGCCCAACCCGCTGCCCGCGACGTACAACGGCTTCGCCACGCTGTTCGACCTGAACAACAACGGCGCGATCTCCATCAGCCGCGTCGACATGAACCTCTACAACGATGGTTCGGTCAACCTGGACCAGCGCGGCAACGTGGCCGTGGCCGAGATCTGGACCTGCGCCACGACGCGCGTGGGCAATGAACTCGTCGCCTCTGCGTGGACGCTCGCCGGTTCCGGCACGCTGACGGTTGCGGGCTTCAACGAGGACTCGATCGCCTCGTTCCCGACCCCGGTGACCATCCCCGCCGGCACCTACGGCGTGGCCGTCAACATCAAGGCCTGCAGCCCCACGCTGAGCGCCGCCAGCGCCAACGTGGCCAACTGCGGCCCGCTGAACCCGCTGGTCATCCTGCCCACCGTGCAGCCCAACGTCCCGCTGGGCGCCACGGACCAGTTCATGGTCCTCAGCAACACCGTGACCCAGCGCGACTTCACCTTCTCGGGTGTCGGCGCCAGCCACGGCTGCAACATCGAGATCCACTACACCCCGGCCGCGACCGCCGGCTACGTCCAGAAGTACGGTGACGGCTGCTACAGCAAGCCGCCGAGCTGGTACGAGTTCTTCAACGTGACCACGACCCCCGGCACGTTCGACATCTCGAACTCGGGCATCCAGTGCGTCCCGAACGGCTCCAGCTACATCGTCGCCCAGGGCGTCGCGGCCATCACGCCGCCCCTGAGCACCTCGCTCACGACCACCACCCCGGCGGTCGGCAACAACGACGACGGTCTGTACGCCGCGATCACCCTGCCCTGGTCGTTCCCCTACGCCAACGGCAGCACGCCCGGCAGCACGACCCAGATCATGATCGGCACCAACGGCATCGTGTTCCTCTCGGGCACGGCCACCAACAGCTTCGGCGCGTACCCCGGCGTGACCTCGTGGCTCAACGACCTGCCGAGCATCGCCCCGGCCTACGGTGACTGGGACGCCACGGGCGCTTCCGGCACCTTCGGCGGCATCTACTACGACGTCGATCCGTCCAACACCAAGGTGTACATCACCTGGCAGGGCCTGCCTGAGTGGGTCCCCACGCTGCCCTCCACCGGCACCGTGACCTGCCAGCTCGTCATGCACAGCTCGGGCCTGATCGAGATGATCTACGGCACCGTGGCCCAGGCCACGGCCGGCTGCCCGATCATCACGGGCTTCACCCCGGGCAACGGCGCCGGCAACCCCGGCAACCGCGACCTGGCCATCGCCGGCGCAGTCCTGGGCTTCACCTCCGGTGACGGCTCGGTCCCTGCCATCCTCGGCATGGACGCCCGCCCGATCATCGGCACGACGCCCAACCTCGTGACCTCGAACGTGAAGCCCACGACGCTGTTCACGATCCTGGTGGTCGGCTTCTCGGCCGTCACCCCGGGCGCTGACCTGAGCGGCTTCGGCATGCCGGGCTGCTTCCAGTACGTGGCACCTGCCATCACGAACGGCAGCTTCTTCAACAACGGTGTGGCGCTGACCCCGCTGGGCATCCCGAACAACCCCAGCTACGTCGGCATCAACATCCGCGCCCAGTCGGCGCCGTTCCAGTCGGGTGAGAACCCGGCCGGCATCCTCACCTCCAACGCGCTCTGCATCCGCGTCGGCACGTGAGCTGACTCCGCCTCGCGCGGAATCACGCAACGCGCCCGGCAGCCGTGAGGCTGTCGGGCGCGTTGTGTTTCAGGCCTTGGTGCGCGCGGGCTTCGCGGCCTTGCGCTTCGGCTTCGCAGGCCCTGCCGCAGCGCGCTTCCGTGCGGCTTCGCGCTTCTGTGCATCGGCCTTGGAGATCATGCCGCCGTGCTGCGCGGCGAGGCCGAATGCCTTCGCCACGAGCGCGAGCGCCTGTTCCATGGTGATGCCCTGCACCGGGCGCAGGTGGATGCAGGACTTGCCGCTCATGAGGGGCGCGAGTTCCTTGCCCATCACCGCCAGCGTCTTCGGCGAGCAGCAGTAGACGATCGGTCCCTTGCCGCGGATGGCGAATCCGGCGGTCCACTCGCCGTCGCGGATGACGATGGGGAAGCCGGAGTAGAGGGTGATGTCACGCTCCTCGAAGAACGCCTCCAGCAGGTTGCAGAGCTTGGTGGCGATGGCGACGTGGGCTGCGGGGACCGTCGCGAGGAAGGCCTTGCGGTCCCAGGCGGCGAACTTCTCGGCTGGCTTCATGCGCGCACTCTGGCCGTGCGTCGGGTGCGCGGTCAAGCGCACGCGGCTACAACGGCTCCATGGACGTTGCCGAAGCGCCGGTCGGACGCTGCTACCGCTGCCTGCGGCCGCGGCGGCTGTGCTACTGCGCCTCGGTGCCCACGGTCGATGCGCGCACGAACGTGGTGATCCTGCAGCACCCGCACGAGGCGAAGCACCCGTTCGGCAGTGCGAGGCTCGTGAAGATGTGCATGCCTGCCACGCGGCTGCACGTGGTGCACGGCGGATTCGACGAGGTGCTCTCCTGCCAGGTCGAACTGCCTGCGGATGCCGCGGTGCTGTATCCGCACCGCGATGCCGTGGAC
>JBEATZ010000480.1:0-3529 GCA_041161695.1 Planctomycetota bacterium
GTAACGCGCTGCAAGGGGCAGGAACGATAGTGCTGGGGTGGGCAAAGGCCAGAGCGAGCCGCACCTCGGTGGGGACACGAAGCCGTGAACGAAACCGGGCCCCGGCACGGCTGTGCCGGGGCCCGGGACCAGGTCGGACCGGCCTGCGGAGGCGTCAGCCTCAGCTCTTCACCTCGAAGTCGGCGTCCTTGATGTCGTCCTCGGTCTTGCCGGGTGCGCCCTGCGCACCGGCGGCGGCGCCGGGGCCTGCGCCCTGCTGCATCGAGGCGCCGGCCTTCTGGACCAGTTGCTCGAACTCGGCGATCGCCGCCTTGAGCTTCTCGGCATCGTCACCCTCGGCAGCCTTCTTCAGGCTGGCGATCGCGCCCTCGACCTGGCCCTTGGTGGCCGCGTCGACCTTGTCGCCCTGGTCCTTGAGCATCTTCTCGGCCTGGTAGGCCATCGAGTCCGCCTGGTTGCGCAGGTCGACGAGTTCGCGCGCCTTCTTGTCCTCGGACGCGTGGGCCTCGGCATCGCGCTGCATGCGCTCGACCTCGTCCTTGGACAGGCCCGAGCCCACCTCGATCTTCACCTTCTGCTCCTTGCCCGTGCCCTTGTCCTTGGCGGTCACGCTCAGGATGCCGTTGGCGTCGATGTCGAAGGTCACCTCGATCTGCGGGGTGCCGCGCGGTGCCGGCGGGATGCCGTCGAGCTTGAAGCGGCCGAGCGTGCGGTTGTCCTTGGCGAACTCGCGCTCACCCTGCAGCACGTGGATGTCCACGCCGGGCTGGTTGTCGGCAGCCGTCGAGAACACGTTGGAGCGGCTGGTCGGGATCGTGGTGTTGCGCTCGATGAGCTTGGTCATCACGCCGCCCATCGTCTCGATGCCGAGCGACAGCGGGGTGACGTCGAGGAGCAGCACGTCGCTGACCTCGCCGCCGAGCACGCCGCCCTGGATGGCCGCGCCGAGGCTCACCACCTCGTCGGGGTTCACCGAGCGGTTCGGCTCCTTGCCGAACAGGTCCTTCACCAGCTGCTGCACGCGCGGGATGCGCGTCGAGCCGCCGACGAGGATCACCTCGTCGATCTCGGCGGCCTTCATGCGCGAGTCCTCCATGCACTTCACGACCGGGCGCTTGCAGCGCTCGAACAGGTCCTCGCAGAGCTGTTCGAACTTCGCACGCGTGAGGTTCTCGCTCAGGTGCTTGGGACCGGTCTGGTCCATGGTGATGAACGGCAGGTTGATGGCCGTCTGCTGCGCCGCGCTCAGCTCGATCTTGGCCTTCTCGGCGGCCTCCTTGAGGCGCTGCAGGGCCATCTGGTCCTTGCGCAGGTCGATGCCGTACTGCTTCTGGAAGCTCTCGCAGAGCCACTGGATGATGCGGTCGTCGAAGTCGTCGCCGCCCAGGTGCGTGTCGCCGTTGGTGGCCTTCACCTCGAACACGCCCTCACCCACGTCGAGGATGGAGATGTCGAAGGTGCCGCCGCCGAGGTCGAACACGGCGATCGTCATGTTCTTGCCCTTCGCCTTCTTGTCGAGGCCGAAGGCGAGCGCTGCCGCGGTGGGCTCGTTGATGATGCGCTCGACCTTGAGGCCGGCGATCTCGCCGGCGTCCTTGGTGGCCTGGCGCTGCGCGTCGTTGAAGTAGGCCGGCACGGTGATGACCGCGCGATCGACCTTCTCGCCGAGGTAGGCCTCGGCCGCCTCCTTCAGGGCGCGCAGGATCTGCGCGGACACCTCGGGCGGCGTGTACTGCTTGCCCATCACCTCGACCTTGACGAGTTCCTGGGCCCCGCCCACGACCTTGTAGGGAACCATCTTCTCCTCGTCGCCGACCTCGGCGTGGCGGCGCCCCATGAAGCGCTTGATCGAGTAGATGGTGTTGGTCGGGTTGGTCACCGCCTGGCGCTTGGCCGGCGCACCCACGAGGCGCTCGCCGCTCTGCGTGAAGGCCACCACCGACGGGGTGGTGCGCGCGCCCTCGAGGTTGGCGATCACCTTGGGCTCGCCGCCCTCCATGACCGACACGACGGAGTTGGTGGTACCGAGGTCGATTCCGACGATCTTCGACATGAACGTTGCTCCCTGAGATCCGCGGCGCCGCCACCCGGCGGCCCCTGCGGGCGACCGCGCATGTCAAACGCCGTGCCCAGCGTGAACCAACTGCGCAAACCCTTGTCGACAAGGGACTTGGAAAATGCCCCGGCCCGAGTTGCCGTTGCCGGTCAGCCAAGTTGGCAGCGCCCCCGTGGCCTCCGCCTGCCAGCCTGACAGCCTGTCAGGGTGCTGCCGCCGCCTGCGCCCAGCGGCCGCGGACCAGCAGCAGCCACTGGCCGATCGCCACGAGACCGGTGCCGAGCACCACGACCCAGTAGGCATCGGCGAGGGGGCGCGCTGCACCGACCACCCACGCCAGCGCCACGCCGAGGAGCGCGAAGCAGGCGAGGTCGACCGCGAGCGGCGGCAGCATGCGGCCCGAACCGTGCACGGCCCCCACCGCGGCGAGGGCGAAGGCGGTGAGCGGATGGGCGAGCGCCGCGACCGCGAGGTAGTCGCGCACCTGCTGCAGCAGGCCCGCGGCCGGATCGGGCACGAACCAGCCCACCAGCGGGACGCGCAGCAACCAGAGTGCGCCGACGACCGCGGCCGCGAACACGAGCGCCTGCGCCGCGGCCCAGAGACCGGCACGGCGCGCGAGCGCAGGTTGACCTGCAGCCAGGTGCCTGCCCGCCAGCGTGGTCGCAGCGGCGCCGAAGCCTGCTGCGGCGAAGAGGATCACGGTGTCGAGCCGCGTCGTGATGCCGAGCGCAGCGACCGCGTCGGCACCGCCGAGACGCTGCGCGGCCACGGTGAGTCCCCAGATCAGCGCGGCACGCAGCGCGATCTGCGCGACCTGCGGCACGGCCATGGCGAGCAGGGTGCCGAAGAGCGGCTTGCGGCGCCGCCGGCGCCAGGAGAGCCGGAGTTGGCTGTCCTCGCGCATCACCCACAGGTAGCCGAGCAGGGCGGCGACGGTGCGCGAGATCACCGTGGCGTACGCCGCCCCCACGACCCCGAAGGCAGGCAGGCCGATGGCCGACCAGCCGAACAGCAGCAGCACGTCGAGCACGAGGTTGAGCAGGTTGGCTCCCAGCAGCAGCACCAGCGGCATGCGCACCTCGCCCACGGCGCGCATGGCCGTGGTGACCTGCATCATCGCGAACATCGGCAGGCAGCCGAGGTTGCTCACCACGAGGTAGTGGATGGCGGACTGCCGCGCCGCAGCAGGCAACTCCACGGTGTCGACGCACCATGCGGCAGGCAGCGTCGTGAGCACGGACACCACGGCGCCGAGCACGAGGGCGAGCACCTGCGCCTGGTTGTTGAGGGCGCGCGCTGCCGAGTGGTCGCCGCTGCCGAGCTGGCGGGACAACAGCGAGAGCGTGGCGATGGAGAAGCCGTGCCCGAGCAGCATCGGCAGGAAGTTGATCGTGGTGGCCACGTGGGCGGCGGCCACGGCATCGGCGCCGAGCCTGCCCACGAGCATCGGTCAACCTCGTCGACCTGATG